>DATLWA010000270.1:0-6416 GCA_035576905.1 Gemmatimonadales bacterium | reverse complement strand
CGCCCGCCGCGCCATTTCCAGGGGCGTTTCGGCGGCGCCCACCAGCGCCTGATCGATCGCAGGCGCGCGCCGCGGGTCGTCCTTGGGAATCTTGTAGGCCTCGCTCACCCGCGCGTAGGCCGCCGCGTCGTCGTCCACCAGTCGCCGCAGCTCGGCGAGCAGCGTCTCGGCCTCCGCCAGAATCTCCTTCGCGCGCGGCTCGACCGCCGCGTACGCCTTCCGGCCGATGGTGAGCCGGGCGACCATCGCCACCAGCGCCGCCGCCAGCGTCCCCGCGAGCGCCGCCGCGCTGCCGCCGCCCGGTACCGGCGCGGCACCCGCCAGCTCCGCGATCCAGCCGTCGAGCGTGGGGCCCTCCGCCGCGCGAATCTTGGTTTCGAGGACGTGATCAGCGGTATCGGTGCACTTGAGGAAGGTGGCCGCGGTTCCGATCACCGCGCGCTCGGGGATCAAACCCACGATCTCGCTCTTGGCGATCGCCACGCCGTGCTGTCGCGCGGCCTCTTCGACCGCGCGAAACACTGTCGCGGGCGGGGTCACGTCGATGTCGAGCAGGTTCATCGAGACCTGCGCCTGGCCGTTCACGTCGAAGCCGCTGGCCTGCACGGCGGGAAGCCCGCCGCCGGACGTGCGGATGCCCTTGGCGATTGTCCTGGCGATCGCGACGTCGGGTGTGTCGAGATAGATGTTGTAGGCGACGAGGAACGGCCGCGCGCCGATCGCCGTAGCCCCGGCCGTCGGATGAATCCGCTTGGGCCCGTAATCCGGGTCCGCGGCGGCGTCCTTGCCGATGCGCTCGCGCAGCCCCTCGAACTCACCCTTGCGAATGTCGGGCAGGCGCTCGCGCTCGGGGCGGGCGGCCGCTTGGGCGTACAAGTAGACGGGAATCTCCAACTCGCGCCCCACGCGATCGGCGAGCGCCCGGGCGAGCGCCACACACTCGTCCATCGTCACGTCGCGCACCGGGATGAACGGCACCACGTCGGTGGCGCCCATGCGCGGATGCTCGCCCGCGTGGCGCGTCAGGTCGATGCGCTCCCGGGCGACGCGCATCGCGCGGAACGCCGCCTCCGCGGCTGCGGCGGGCGGCGCCACCAGCGTGAACACCGCGCGGTTGTGCGACGTGTCCGCCTGCACGTCGAGCAGCCGCACGCCGGCCACGGACGTGAGCGCCGCGCGCAGCGCCGCGAGCGTGGTCTGATCGCGGCCTTCGGAGAAGTTGGGGACGCACTCGACGAGTTTCCCGGCCATCTAGTCCCTCAAGAGGTTCAAGAGCCACGGCTGCAGCGTCGCATTCCCGGCGACGATCGGTCCCGAGCCCAGCACATCGGGCGATCCGTCCGGCCGCGTCACCACGCCGCCCGCTTCGCGGATCAGGACGACGCCGGCGGCGATATCCCAGGGCGACAGCCACAGCTCCCAGAACCCATCGAGCCGCCCGGCGGCCACGTCGGCCAGGTCGAGCGCCGCGGACCCCGCGCGCCGGATCCCCGCCGTCGCTTCCATCACCCGCGTGAACTGGCCGAGGTAGCGCTCGACGCCATCGAGCCGCTTGAACGGGAATCCCGTGCCGATCAATGCCGCGCCGGGCGTGGCCACGGTGGAGACCGCGAGCCGCTGCGCGCCCATCCACGCGCCGTGCCCGCTCGCGGCCTTGTACACGATGTCGCGCACCACGTCGAGGATCACGCCGCCGCACAAGTCACCACTCACCACGCACCCGATGGACACCGCGTACTGCGGATAGCCGTGCAAATAGTTCGTCGTCCCGTCGAGCGGGTCGACCACCCACGCCACCTCCGCCTGCGGTGTCGCGTCGGGCGTCAACTCCTCGCCGATGATCTGCGAGCCGGGCACGGCCGAGAGCAGCGTGGTGGCGATCATCTGTTCGGCCGTGCGGTCCACGACGGTGACGAAGTCGTGGCGACTCTTTTCCGTCCACTCGCTCGCCTGCGGTCGCGGCGCGTCGCGCAGGTAGTCCGCGGCGCGTCCCGCGGCGCGCACTGCGACGTCGACTAAGTCGTTGATCTCACGCATATTGCGGTGCTTCACCCCGCGCCGTAGGTTGTGAGCCCTATGGCTCGCGTCTTCTCAGGCATCCAACCCTCCGGCGAACTCCACATCGGCAATTACCTCGGCGCGGTGCAGAACTGGGTCAAGTTGCAGCACCAGCACGAGTGTCTGTTCTCCATCGTCGATCTGCACGCCATCACGCAGGCCTATGATCCCACCGCGCTTGCCGCGCGCACGCTGGACATGGCGACCGGCCTGCTGGCCGCCGGTATCGATCCCGAGCGCGCGATCGTGTTCGTGCAGTCGCACGTACGCGAGCACACGGAGCTCAACTGGCTGCTGACCACCGTCACGCCGCTGGGCGAGCTCGAGCGGCAGACGCAATTCAAGGACAAGTCGCAGCGCCAGGAGAGCGTGCCCGCCGGTCTGCTGGCCTATCCGGTGCTGCAGTCCGCCGACGTGCTGCTCTACCACGCGACGCTCGTGCCGGTGGGCGAAGACCAGCTGCAGCACCTCGAGCTGATGCGCGAAATCGCGCGCCGCTGGAACTCACGCTTCGGCGCGGGCTATTTCCCCGAGCCGCAGGCGCAGCTGTCCACCGCCAAGCGCGTGCTCGGCCTCGACGGCCAGGCGAAGATGTCCAAGAGCCTCGGCAACACGATCGGGCTGCTGGATTCGCCCGAGGTGATCTGGGAGAAGCTCCGCCCCGCGGCCACCGACCCGGCGCGCAAGACGCGCAAGGATCCCGGCAACCCCGACATCTGCAACATTTTCACGATCCACCAGGGGTTCTCACCGCCCGAGAAGCTGGTCGAGGTGGCGCACAAGTGCCGCACCGCCGGCTGGGGCTGCCTCGACTGTAAGCGCGTGCTCGCGGACAATATGATAGCCACGCTCACTCCCATCCGCGAGCGCGCGGCCGAGCTGCAGGCCAAGCCGCAGCGCGTGCGCGACGTGCTGCGTGCCGGCGCCGCCAAGGCGCGCGCGCTCGCCCAGCGCACCATCACCGAGGTCCGCCGCCGCATGGGGTTCCTCGAGAGCGCGGAGGTCTGATGCGCGAGCTGATGAGCCAGGTGATCGATGTGTTCCATCTCGAGCTGCTGCTGCAGCTCGGGCTGGCGACGCTGCTGGGCGGCGCGATCGGCCTGGAGCGCGAGCTTGGCGGCAAGCCCGCCGGTCTGCGCACCAACATTCTGATCTGCATCGGCTCGGCGCTGTACACGCAGCTCTCGATCTCGCTGGTGCACGGGTCGGCGGACGCGAGCCGCGTGGCGGGACAGATCGTCACCGGCGTGGGTTTCATCGGGGCCGGTACGATCCTCCATGCGCGCGGCGCCGTGGTCGGGCTGACCAGCGCCGCCACCATCTGGGTGGTCGCGGCCATCGGCGTGGCCCTCGGCTCGGGACACTACCCGGAAGCGCTGCTCACCACGTTGATGGTGCTCGTCGTGCTCCAGGGCCTGGGCCGAATCGAGATCTTCGTGGAGCGCCAGTCCACGCGCAGCCATCTCACCATTCACGCCCGGCCCGAAGGCGCACCCGTCGAAGAGATCGAAACGCTGATCCGCCGCACCGGCCTGCAGATCGCCAACCAGGAGAGCCGGCGCGAGAACGTGGACCTCGTGATCGAGCTCGATCTCAGCGGACCCAAGCGGCTGCACGACCAGGCGCTGATCGCCGTACTGCACCATCCCATGGTCCGGTCGGTGTCGACCGGGGAGTGACCCGCCGTCTCGTAGTCGACCTGCAGTCGCCGCGCGCCGCCTGGCGCGTCCCGCCGCAGGCCGTAGCGACGATTCGCGACGCGCTGGGGCAGGGGTGGGAGGTGGTGAACGTCGCCGCGCCCGCCGCGAGCGACGGCGACGGCGGATCCGGCAGCGACGAATCCGTCCGCGCCGCCCGCGGCGCGGAGATCTATCTCGGCTTCGGCGTGCCGCGCGGCGTCCTGGACGCAGGGAGAGACACGCTGCGTTGGGTGCACAGCGGCACCGCGGGCGTGGGCTCGAGCCTCGCGCACCTTCGCGGCAGGACGGTGATCCTCACCAATTCCGCCGGCATCCACGCCGAGCCCATGGCCGACTGGGTCCTCGCGGCGATCTGCTACTTTGCCCGCAGCCTCGATTACCAGCTCGATGCGCAACGACGCGCGCACTGGGCCAAGGGCGAATTCGCCGACCTCGCGGTACCCGTCGTCGAGCTGCGCGATCTGCGCGTCGGGCTGCTGGGGCTCGGCGGCATCGGCCGGGCAGTGGCAGCCCGCTGCGCCGCGCTCGGCATGCGCGTGGCGGCGGTGCGGCGCCGTCCCGACCAGGGCGGCGCGCCCGGCGTGGCGTGGGTCGGCGGCCTGGCGGACCTGCCGCGCCTCGCGGCGGAGTCCGATTGCCTGGTGGTCGCGGCGCCGGAGACGGGCGCCACGGCCGGTGCCGTCACCCGGGCGGTGCTCGAGCGGCTGCCCAAGGGAGCCGTGGTCGTGAACGTGTCGCGCGGCGCCCTGGTGGACGAAGCCGCGCTGCTCGACCTGCTCGAGCGCGGCCGCCTGCGCGGGGCGGCTTTGGACGTGTTCGCCACCGAGCCGCTGCCTCCCGGGCACCCGTTTTGGGCCCATCCCAGAGTGCTGGTGAGCCCCCATGTAAGCGCCGTCACCACGCGGTTTTGGGACCGCGAAACGGGTCTCATTCTCGACAACGTTCGGCGCTATCTTGCAGGGGAGCAGTTGCGGAACGTGGTGGACCTCGAGGCCGGATACTGAATGGAAAAGATCATCAAGGCAGCGGTGGACCGCGGTGCCAGCGACCTGCACATCAAGGCAGGCGACGTCTTTCGCGCGCGCATCGACGGCAAGCTCGTGCCGCTCACCAAGCAGCGCCTCACGCCCGAGCAGACCAAAGCCATCGCCCTGCGACTGATTCCCAGCGAGGAAGACCGCGCAGCGATCGACAAGATCCGCGATTACGACTGCTCCTGGGGCATGCCGGGGATCGGACGCTTCCGCGTCAACATCCTGCGGCAGCGTTCCTCGTTCATGATCGTGATGCGCGTGATTCCATTCGACGTGCCGTCGTTCGAGAAGCTCAAGCTGCCGCCCGCGCTGACCCAGGTCGCGTCGGCGGAGCGGGGCATGATCCTGGTCACGGGCGTCACGGGCTCGGGCAAGAGCTCGACCATGGCGGCGATCATCAACCACATCAATCAGAACCAGCACCGCCACATCCTCACCCTCGAGAATCAGATCGAGTTCCTGCACCGCGACATCAATTGCTCGGTGACCCAGCGCGAGATCGGCGTCGACACCGACGACTTCCGCATGGGATTGCGGGCGGCGCTGCGCCAGGACCCCGACGTCGTGCTGATCGGCGAAATGCGCGATGCCGAGACGATCGACACCGCCATGAAGGCGGCGGAGACGGGCCACCTGCTGATCTCGACGCTGCACACGCCCGACGCGGTCACCACGGTGAGCCGCATCGTGTCGATGTTCCCGCCCGAGGAGCAGGAGATCTCGCGGCTGCGCCTGGCCGAGTCGCTGCAGGCCGTCGTGTCGCAGCGCCTCCTGCCGCGCGCCGACGGGCACGGCCGCGCCGCGGCGCTCGAGATCATGATCGTCACGGGCACCGCGCGTGACATGATCAAGGACAAGGACCGCACGCCCGAGCTGCACGACTACATCAAGGAATCGCGCGAGCAATACGGCATGCAGACCTTCGACCAGCACCTGCAGGATCTCGTGGCCGACGGCGTCGTGACGTTCGAGGTGGCGCTCGCGGCATCGTCCAACCCGGCCGACTTCGAGCTGCAGATGCGCACGCTGCGGCGCCGCTCGCGCGTCGTCACGCCGGCGGAAGTCGCTCCGGCCATCCAGCCCGACCGCCCGGCCGGTTTCTCGGACGACCTCTCGAGCATGCTGCCGCAGTGACCCCGCGACGCCTCGCTGGCGTCTTCGTACCGGTCACGACGCCATTCGATTCCAGCCGCGGCGACCCCGTCGCCGCCCAGTTCAAACACAACATCGAGCGCCTGCTCGCCGCCGGGCTCGACGGCATCCTCGTCGCCGGCTCGACCGGCGAGGCCGCCCTGCTGGACGCCGCGGAGCAGGATACGCTGGTGCGCTGGGCGCGCGCCGTCATCCCCGAGGATCGCTGGCTGCTGGTCGGCACGGGCGCGGAATCGACCCGTCAGGCCATCGCGCTCACGCGCGCCGCCGCCGCCGCGGGCGCCGATGCCGTACTGGTGCGGCCGCCGGGCTACTTCGCGCCGATGTTCGCGCCGGCGCAGCTCCGCGACTACTACCGCGCCATTGCCGACGCCAGTCCGATTCCGGTGCTCGTCTACAACATTCCCAAGTACGCGCACGTGACGGTGCCGCCTGAGCTGCTCGTCGAGCTGGCCGGGCACGAGCGCATTGT
>DATLWA010000269.1:0-3362 GCA_035576905.1 Gemmatimonadales bacterium | reverse complement strand
GGGGCTCGTCGGCTTGTACAGCCTGTACCTGCTGTACGTCGGCCTGCCGGTCCTGATGAAGTCGCCGAAAGACAAGGCGGTCGGTTACACCGTCGTCACGATCATCTGCGCCATCGTGCTGTACTTCGTGGTGGGCATCGTCGTGGGCACAGTCATTTCGGTGCCGCGCTATATGTGACGCAGGCTGTCCTCCAGCACGGCGAGCGTGGCGTCGATCGTCGCGTCGTCGTGCGCCAGACTGACGAAGTTGTAGGCCGTGCGCTTGAACAGCTGACCCCGTTCGGCGCAGCGCACGGCCACCCGCCGGCCGATGTCTTCGGTCGCCCACAGCAGGAAGCTCATCTCCGCCACACCCCCCACACCCGCCACCAGCTCGGGATGATCGCGCTGTAGCCGGTGCAGGCCGTGCAACAAGCGCGTGCCCGTGCGATGCAGATGGCCGCACACGTCCTCGCCCGCGAACACGGCGAGCGTCGCCTGCGCGGCGGCGAGCGCCACGCCCTCGGTGGCGAGCGTGGACGAAATCCAGGTGCGCGACACCAGCTCCATCAGGTCGGCGCGGCCGCCCACCACCGCCAGCGGGAAACCGTTCGCGAGCGCCTTGCCCAGCACCGCGAGATCGGGCCGTACGCCCCAGCGCTCCGCCGCGCCGCCGATCGCGAGCCGGAACGCCGTCTTGATCTCGTCGAAGATCACGACCGCGCCCGTGCGTTGGGCCTCGACGCGCACGGTCTCGAGCCATTCGCGCGACGGCTCGTGCACCACCAGCGGCTCGATCACCACCGCCGCGAGGCGGTCCCCCGTCGCGCGAATCAACTCGCGCGCGGCGCCGGCGTCGTTGAACGGCAGCTCGGCATAAAGCGCGCGTACATCCGACGGCACGCCTTCGGTGCCGCCCTGGCACCAGTCGAGCCAGCCGTGGTACCCGCAGCCCAGCACGCGCGCGCGCCCGGTGGCCACCCGCGCGAGGCGCACGGCCGCGGCCACCGCTTCGGCGCCGGTCTTGAGAAAGCGCACACGCTCGAGCCAGGGAATCCGCTGTGCCAGCGCTTCGGCGAGAATCTCCTCGCGCTCGGGCGGCAGCGGGCCCACCACGCCCTCGGCGATCGCTTCTTCCGCGGCGCGATTCACCGCGGCGTGGCCGTAGCCGAGCGCCACGGCGCCCAGGGCCATGACGTAGTCGACGTATTCGCGGCCGCGGACGTCCCACACGCGGCAGCCGGCCGCGCGGCGCAGCCGCGCGGGCGCTTGCGGCTCGTCGGCGCCGAACAGCGCGTCAGGCCGCTTACTGCCGGTCGACGTGAAGCCCGGAACGCGCCACTCGTGCGGCGTAATGGATCACCTCGTGGGCCATGGCCTGACCGAGCTTCGCGTCGCGCTCGTCCAACGGAATGCGGTGCAGCGCTTCGCGCACCGTACGCATGATCGCGTCGCGCTCGCGGTGCTTGAAAAAATCGATCGCCACGAGCGCCTGCTCCAGATCGGCGAAGACGCGCTCCAGCTCATCCTGGCGCGCCGGCGTCGCGCGGCGGCGCGGCGTCTTGAACGGCCGCGCGTCGTCGCCGCGGGCCAGCGCCAGCGCGTACAACATGATGATCACCGCGTGGCCGAGATTGAGCGAGGGGTAGTCCGGATTCGTGGGGATCGCCACGATGCGGTGGCAGCGGTCCAGCGCCTCGTTGGGCAGACCTTTGTCCTCCCGCCCGAACAGCAGGGCGACGGTTCCCTCCCCTTCCAGGTCCAGCGCTTCCTTGGCGGCGTCGTCGGGACGCTGCCAGTTGCGTTTGGCGGTGCGGCCGCGCGCCGTAAAACCGATCACGTGGACGCAGTCGGCCAGCGCCTGGTCGAGTGAGTCGTACTGCGTGACGCGTTCGAGCACGTCGTCGGTCTTGTGCGCGATGCCGCCGATGCGAAACGCGTCGTACTCGCGCGGCGTGACGAGGCGCAGATCGCGCAGGCCAAAATTCTTGAGCCCGCGCACCACGTGCGCGATGTTGACCAGATCCTGGGGCTCGTGCAGCACGACGACGATCATCCCACCAGCTCCAGGACGCCGAAGTGGGACGGTTCCTGCCGATCGCCACGGATCCACACCCAGCCGTTGCCGCCGCTCCAGACCAATTGGCCCGCGCGCCGCTCGCGCCCGGGCAGCATCTCGTTGACGATCAGGTCGAAGCCCAAGCTGGCCCCGATGTGGGCTCGTCCCACGAGCGCCACGGGCAGCGCCAACGTGACCCGATACCCGGCTTCGGTGCGCCGCCACGCGCCGCGCACCAGGCTTGCGTCCCCGGTCGCGTCGCTGACCGTGCGCACGCGCAGCGCCGCCGTGGCCGCATCCGGCACCACCAGAAAACCCACCACCGGCGCCGCGTCGTCCTCACCGCGCACGTACACTTGGAGCCCGTCTGAGTGAATGTCGTCCGGCTCGTTGTCGAGTCGCAGCGGCGGCGCGCCCGCCGCGCGGAACACGACGTCGGGCTTGCTCACCTCGACCGCCAGGTACAACGCCCGGTCGTCCCAATTGACGTACGCGACTGCCGCGAGGTCGTCGGGCCCGGAATACGGCTCCTCGGCGCGGCGGTACTGGTCTTCCAGATCCAGCGTGAGCGGTTCGGCCGGATCGAAGCCCGCGAGCGTGCCGTCCAACGCCGGCGCGGCATCGATGCGCAGGGCCGCCGCAGTCGGTGGCGTCACCGGCTCGAGCTCCAGAAATCCGCGGAACGGCAGGTCGGCGGCGCGTGCGCCGCGCAGCGTCACGCGGCCCGCCGGCGTCTCCGCGTCCCAGCCCTCGGCGCCCATGCGATGCCGCTCCGTGCCCTCCGGCGTCTCGATCTCGATGAGGTCTCCTGCGACGCGCACGCCGCGAACCACGGCCGCGTTCGTGACGGCGTCGAGCACCGCCACGAAACGCAGGTTCCGGCCCGTGGCGCGCTCGAGGTAGAACGTCTCGCGGCGGCCGCCCGTCGGGCGGCCGGGGGCTTCAGCCCGCAGGAGGTGACCGTCGAAAGCAAGATGCGTTGTCAGTTGTCCGTGATCCGACGTCAGCTGCATGTGAATCGGGCCCGCTGCGTCGGGCTTGAACTGCTCGACGCGCGTGACGAATGCATCGGCGAGCTCGCCGTTCTCCCAACGGCCGGGCGTCGCGACGTCACCCTGACCCGTGAAGTGCCACGGCAGCTCCAGGAGGCGGTCCACGCGTCCCGAAAGCTCGAGCACATCGATGACATAGCGCGGCCCCGACACCACCACGCGGCGCAGGTCCCCGAAGCGACCCGACGCCCACGCCCAGCCGTTCTTGGCGTCGAAGCAGTCGCAGCGCGCGGGCAGGGACTCCTGCGACGCACCGTCGAGCCGCGGCGCGT
>DATLWA010000268.1:0-3769 GCA_035576905.1 Gemmatimonadales bacterium | reverse complement strand
GGGTGGCGCCGCCGGCGCGTGTGACGGCCGCGGGGGCCGGGCCCTTCGTGGCGGCGGCCCTCGCCGTGTTGCGTGATGCGCGCCGAGTGGCGGACGGAAATGATGTCTCCATCGGCGACCACCCCGCGGGGCGCACGGCGATCGTCTTCCCGCCCGCCGATCCGGCGCTGACGGGCGCCGTCAACCGCGCGCTCGTGGGCCGCGGTGCGGCGTGGCGCTTCGCGGGTCCGGGCACGCCCGGCGTCCTGGCATCGCAGGACCTGCCTCTCCTCTCGGGGGTGGCCGTGGCGCGGCGCGCGCAGCTGGCGGGCCCGCCGCGCGATACGAGCGCCGTTCTCGCGACCGTGAACGGTGAACCGTGGCTGGTCCGCGCCGGAGACGTTCTGTTGGTCGGCAGCCGGCTCGACACCGTGTGGACCGCGTTGCCGTCGAGCCCCGCGTTCGTGCCGTTCGTCGACGCATTGGTCAACCGCGTGGCCGCGGGCGCCGCGCTCGTGACGACGGCGGAGGGATTACCGCACGTGGAGTTCCGGGTGGTCGGTGGCGACACCATCGGCGCGACGGTCTACGGCCCCGACCCGCGCGAGTCAGACCTGACCCCCGCCGAAGCGGCGCTCGCCGCCCGCGCCCTGGGCGCGCGGGTCCTGAGCGACGCGCCGTTTGCCGCCGCGCGCTTCACCGGCACGCGCCGCGCCGACCTGTCGGGTCTCCTCCTGGTCCTCGCCCTGTGTCTCGCGGGCGCGGAGTTGGGCGTCGCGAGCGTCACGCGCTGATGCCGCTCGACTTCCTGCTGGACCGCTTCGACGAGATGCCGGCCACGCGGGCGATGGCGGACGCGCTGCCCGCCGCGGGGCGGCGGATGCCGCTCGCCGGCCTGCCGGGCTCGAGCCCGGCCGTGCTCGTCGCGGCGTTACTGCGCCGCCATCCGCAGCGAGTGATCGCCGTCGTGGCCGCGACACCGCCCGACGCAGAGCGCTGGCTGGCCGACTTGCGCCTGCTCGTGGGCGACGTGGCGGGGCTCTACCCGCAACGCGAAGCGCTGGGCGCCGAGGAGCCGCATTTCGAGATCGCGGGCGAGCGCGTCGAAACGCTCGCGGACCTGGTCGCGGGCCGCATCCGCGTCCTCGTGACCACAGCGCGCGCCAGCGCCGAGCGCACCGGGGTACCCGCGACGCTCGCGACCTCGCGCCTGACCCTCGCGGCCGGTGTAGAGCAGCGTTTCGGCGATGCGGTCGCGCGTCTCGAGCGGATGGGTTACACCCGCGTGCCCACCGTCACGGAAGTCGCGCAGTTCAGCGTGCGCGGCGGCATCCTCGACGTGTACGGCTTCGGGATGGGCGCGCCGGCGCGCGTCGAGTGGTGGGGGGATGAGATCGTCTCGCTGCGCGAGTTCGACCTGGACACGCAGCGCTCGGGTGAGGTGATCGCACGGGTGACGATCCTTCCCGTGCGAACCGAAGAACGGGAGGCGGGCGACGGGCCGCGCACCCGCACGTCGTTGCTCGAGCTCCTACCCGCGGGCACGCTCCTGCTGCTCGACCGCGAGCGCGCGATCACACAGGAGGTAGACCGCGCGTGGGCGGAAGCGGCGCATCATCTCGATGTGGCGCGGCGGCTCGGCGAGGAGCCGCCTGAGCGTGCCGAGCTGTTCCTCGACCCCGCCGTGTGGCGCGAGCGGCTCGCGGCGTTCGGGGCGCTGACGCTGGGTGAGGAGACCGCGGAGGGATTGGCGCGGTTTCCGCTGGCGCCCGCGGAACCGGTGGACCGCGACCTGCGCTATCTGCGCGAGCTCGTCACGGCCCAACCGCGCACCGTGATCCTGTGCGACAACGAAGGCCAGGTGGAGCGGTTGGACGAGCTGATCGGCGGCGACCGCGCGCAGCTCGTGGTGGGCGCGCTGGACGGCGGCTTCGTGTTGCCGTCGCTGCGCGTGTTGACCGACCACGAGATCTTCCGGCGCGCCCGCCGGTTGCGGCGCCCCCGCCGCTACCGCTCGGCCGCCGCGACGGCGACTGCGGGATCGCTGCAGCCGGGCGACTACGTCGTCCATCTCGAACACGGCATCGGCATCTATCGCGGGCTGCAGTTGCTCGAGGTGGGCGAGGGCTCGCTCGAGGTGGCGGTGGTCGAGTACGAAGGCGGCGACCGGCTCAATGTGCCGCTGTACCGTCTCGACCAGCTCGAGCCGTACCGTACCGGCGGCGACGCCGACGCTCCGCCGCCGCGGCTGCACCGGCTGGGCGCGAGCGCGTGGCAGCGCCAGCGCGACAAGACGCGCACCGCGATCCGCGCGCTGGCGGCGGAGCTGCTCGATCTCTACGCGCGCCGGCAGCTGGCGCCCGGCTACGCCTTCCCGCCCGACACACCGTGGCAGCGCGAGCTCGAGTCCGCCTTCCTTTATGAGGACACGCCGGACCAGCGGCGCGCCACTGAAGAGGTCAAGCGCGACATGGAGCGGGCGCGCCCGATGGACCGCTTGCTCGTGGGGGACGTGGGGTACGGTAAGACCGAAGTGGCGATCCGCGCCGCCTTTAAAAGTGTGCAGGCGGGGAAGCAGGTGGCGGTCCTGGTCCCCACGACGATTCTCGCCGAACAGCACGGCCGTACGTTCCGCGAGCGCCTGGCCGATTACCCGGTGCGCATCGAGGTCTTGTCGCGGTTCCGCAGCGCGCGGGAGGCGGCGGCCGTCGGCAAGCGGCTCGCCACGGGTGACGTCGACGTGGTGATCGGCACGCATCGCCTGCTGTCGCGCGACGTGGGGTTTCACGACATCGGCCTGGTGATCGTGGACGAAGAGCACCGCTTCGGCGTGAAGCACAAGGAGCGGCTCAAGGCGTTGAAGCTGGCGGTCGACGTCCTCACACTCACCGCCACGCCGATTCCCCGAACGTTGCACCTCTCGCTCGCGGGGCTGCGCGACCTCACGCTGCTCGAGACGGCGCCCAAGGATCGCTCGCCGGTGCTCACGTTCGTCGAGCCCTGGGACGACGCGCTGCTGGAAGAGGCGATGGCACGCGAGCTGGACCGCGGCGGCCAGGTGTTCTTCGTCCACAACCGCATCGACACGATCGATACGATCGCCGCGCGAGTGCAAACGCTGGCGCCGCGGGCGCGAGTGGCGGTGGCGCACGGCCAGATGCCCGAGCACGCGCTCGACGACGTGATGAGCCGGTTCGTGCGCGGCGAAGTGGACGTGCTGATGTCGACGATGATCGTGGAGTCGGGGCTCGACGTGCCCAACGCCAACACGATGATCGTGCACCGCGCCGACCAGCTCGGCCTGGCGCAGCTGTACCAGCTGCGCGGGCGCGTGGGCCGGAGCCACCGGCGCGCCTACTGCTACCTCGTGGTGCCCGACCTGCTCGACGCCGACGCCGAGGAACGTTTGCGGGTGCTCGAGCATCATACCGATCTGGGGTCGGGCTACCGCATCGCGCTGCGCGATCTCGAGATCCGCGGAGCGGGGAACCTGCTGGGCCGCGAGCAGTCCGGGCACGCGCACGCCGTGGGGTACGACATGTACCTGCGCTGGCTGCAGGAGGCGGTCGAGGCGTTGAAGAGCGGCGGGCGGGGCGAGGGCAGTCCGGAGTGGGCGCCGCCCGACGTGGTGTTGGACCAGGCGGCGCACTTGCCCGACGATTACGTGCCCGACGCGGCCGCGAAGCTCGACGTGTACCGGCGGCTGGCGCGTGCGGTGCGGCCATGCGAGATTGCTGCGCTGCGCGAGGAATTGCGCGAGCGCTTCGGGCCCAGCCCGGAACCCGTGCAG
>DATLWA010000267.1:0-3643 GCA_035576905.1 Gemmatimonadales bacterium | reverse complement strand
GCCGGTGACAGCACCGTGATCGCGCTCGCGCCGGACACCATCATCGTGCGCAGCGCCGAGCTGGTGTTGCGCAAGGTCGAACTGAAGCGGACGGATGCCTCGTCGTGCGATTCGATCTCCGGGAACGGCGACTGTGAGGAGTTCGAGACCGGCGCCACGCTGGTGACGCTGCCGCTTGGCACCACGGCGATCACGCAGGACGTGATGATCAGCGCGCCCGCCGGCACGTTCGACGGGTTGGAGTTCGAGATCCACAAGCCCAGCGGCGGGGATGACGCGGCGTTCATCGCGGCGAACCCCGACTTTGCGAACATCTCGATCCGCGTGACCGGAACCTTCGTCCACGGCACGGGCTCCGGCGCCGGCACGCGCAGCGACTTCGTCTTCACGTCGGACGTCGACCAGAGCCAGGAGCAGATCCTGAACCCGCCGGTGACGGTCGCCGATGGGCAGACGATCAACGTCACGCTGCGCGTCGACATCTCGACCTGGTTCCTGAACGGCGGGAAGACAGCGCTGGTGGATCCCGCGTCGGCGAACAACGGCGGCGCCAACGAAAGCGTCGTCGCGAACAACATCCAGAATTCCTTCGGAGCGTTCGAAGACGACAACCGCGACGGGCTGGACAACTGACCCAGCCGACGTAACAGAAACGGCCCGATCGCCGCGATGGCGGTCGGGCCGTTGCCGTCTAACCGTCTAATGACTGATCGCGAAGAACCACGTCCCGATGATCGGCCCGCGCACCGGGCGCTGGCCCGGCTGCGGCGGCGGCGTGCCCGCGGGTGGTGGGCCGTACTCGGGCTGGAACAGATACGCCACGTGCGTCACGGGATCCACGCTGATGGTTTTCGCGCCACGCATCGTGGGGACCGTGGCCACGACCGTGTACTTGTCGGGTGAGTCTTCGTGCACGACAGTGACGTTGCTGTCGCGTCCTGCGGGGATGTAAATCAGCTTCTGCGCCGCATCGAACCCCAGCGCATCCACGCCGTCGCCGTTGGCGATGGTCGCGACGATCTTGCCCGACGTCGCATCCACCACCACCGACGTCTTGCCGCAGCCTGAGAAGATCCGGTTGGTCGTGCGATCGTAGGCGATGCCGGTCGGGCCGTCGCACGGCGCCAAGGGGAACGAGGCGATCGCCTTCCAGGTCTTGGTGTCGATCACCTGCATCGTGCTCGTGCCTTCATTGTTGACGAAGAGCTTGCCCTCGCCGTTGCTCGCCGCGCCCTCGGGACCATTGTCCTCGAGCTGCACGGTCGCCACGATCGCGCCGCTCGCGGGATCGAGCGCCACCAGCGTGCCGATCGGCCGGCTGTGATTGGTGAGAATGATCTTGTCGGAGAAATCGTCGTACATGATGCCATCGAGACCGCCCGTCGCCACCGGAATCTTCTTGATCACGGCGAGGGTCTTGATGTCGAACATCGTGACCGTCGAATCGCCGCCGCTCGTGATGAAGCCGTGCCCCGACTTGGGCGCCAGCGCGATGCCGTGGTTGCGCGGCGTGTCGGGAATGTCGCCCAACACTTTCCCGCTCGTCCCATCCACCACCATGACGTGCGTGCCGCGCGACACGAACACCCGGCCGGTACCCGCCTCGGCCAACAGATAGTCGGTGCCGCCGTCGCCGCCGATGGAGTACTTCTGGACTTTGAACGTCTGTGCCGCAGCCGCCACTGGCAGCGCCAGCGCCGCGGCGACGAGCCATACCTTGGTCATACCGATCCTCAGGGAGAGTTCAGGACGGAGAATGTACCCGCCGGGACCGTCCCGCGCTGCGACGGTGTTTCCATCCGCGACGCTGCGGTGACCCGCACCGGCGTGATCACCCCCCGCAGTTGGGGCGACTGTCGTGCCAGCCGGTATGAATGAAGCCGTAGGCATCGTCGGTGAGGTCGCGGACCAGCTTCTCGGTCGACGCATAGCTGTACTGGTAGCGGCCGAAGTTGTGGATCAAGCCCTGTCCCCAGCCGCGGAACTCCAGCCCGCCGGTGAAATGGTCCTGGCCGTCGTTACTGATCGAGAAATTGAGGATGAAGTTGGGCTGCTGCCCGTTGGGCTCCGAGAACGTGTTGCCGTCGGGCGACCCCAAGGTGTTCAGCTCGTCCACCACTTCATCGCGGTGGTCGGACCGGCCGGCCGCTTCGTCTTGGGCCGAGTAGGTGTAGGTGACGTTGATCGTCGCGAGCAGCGCCTGGTTGCGGATCGGGTCCACAGGCGCGCTGCAGGGCTCCACGGGCGCACGACGGCGCGCGGGCTGCATGCACGCCGCGATCGCCAGGAGCGCCGAGCACAACGCGAGACGTTTCATGGTTCTTTCCCAACCATGCCACCCGGCGTCTGTGCGGTCAAGACGGCGCCGCTCGGCGAGCGCGGCGTCTCACGGCCGTTTCAGCGTTTTTTCACGCTGGCCTTGGCGTGTTTGTTGTAGTCCAGCGCGAGTGCCACCCAGAAGTCGAACGCCTTCTTGGCAGCGAGCCGCGGCGTGTCAATGTGCACGAAGCCGCGGTACGCGCGCCCCTTCATTTTCACGGTGCGGCTGCCGTTTTTCCCCACCAGATCGTCGTGCATCTCGGGATCGATCCGGAACATGAACCGGGTCTTGCCCACGCTGATGCACATTTTGCCATTCACCATGAACGTGGTGCCGCCGAACATGCGCTTCTCCTGCACGCGGCGCACGCGCGCCAGCGCGGCGCGGACGCGATCGAGGGGCGGCGTGCGTGCGGTACCCATCACCGTGCGCCGCGCCGCTTGAGCCGCGCCCACTTGGCCATCACGGTCGCCGCCTGGGTGCGCGCTCGCGCACAGGCCGCGACCTGCGCGGCCGTGGGCGCGACATCCGCTCCCTGCATCGCCATCGCCGCCTGCAACAGCGCGTTGCTCGCGCTCTCGAGCGTCGGCGGCTCGGCGGGATTGGGCCGGCCGAACCCGAACCCCCGCCCGCGCGGCCGCGGCGCGGGCGCCAGCGACTCGACCTGGGCGCGCCGCGCGCTCCCTGAGTCGAGCGTCGTCACGAGCGCGCGCGCCTGCTGATAGGCGGCGTGCGTCGCCACCGCCCGGTCGTACATCTCGCGCGACAATGCCGCGAGCTGCGCCAGTCCCACCGCGGACGTCTTCACGCGCGGATCCAACCGCAGCACCAGCGGCTGCGTATAGCGCTTGCCCGCCACCGTCAGCCGCACGGTGTAGCGGCCGGGCGGCGCCCACGGCGCGGCCGGTGGCGTCACGCTCTTGTGCGGCACCGCACCCGTGGCGCCGACGTCTCCGGCGTCCATCACCTTGGCCGTATCGATCGGCTGCAGGCGCATGTCCCAAGCGACGCGATGCATCCCGGCGCGCGTGGAAATCGCCATCTGCGGCGCGGGCCAGTAGAGCGGCAGGCCGCAGAACGTGGACTGCGGTCGCTGGCGGCAGACTTGATCGTAGGCGGCGGGATCGAGCGCCGGGTCGGGCGCCAGCACCGAGTCGGCGCTCGAGTACGAGCGAATCACGCGGGCCCCGGCGTCGACCACCTCGAGTGTCACCGGACCAGTCGCATCGGCCGGCAAGAAGTAATCGAGAATGGCGCCCGCGGGTGGGTTCTCACCTGCCGGCACTTCGGGCGGCCACGGCGTGGGATCGTTGGTGCCGAAGC
>DATLWA010000266.1:0-3458 GCA_035576905.1 Gemmatimonadales bacterium | reverse complement strand
CCGGCATCGATTTCAAAGGCGCGCTTTTCATCGGCGACGCCGGCAACGACGCCCTCCGCGTGATCTATTCGAGCGTGACCCTATCCGCCGTATATCCGCGCTCCGGATCGCCGAGCGGCGGCACCGTGGTCCGGCTCTTCGGCACCGGCTTCGTCCCCGGCGCGACATCGGTCCTGTTCGGCGGCGTTGCGCCGTCTTCGGTGTCCTACATCTCGTCGACTGAGATCATCGTCAGCGCGCCGGCCGGTGTGCCTGGAACGGTCGATGTCGCAATCACCACACCGGGCGGCACCGCACTACTCACAGGGGCCTTCAGCTATCTCCCGCCGCCGACGATCTCCTCGGTCGCGCCGGTAAAGGGAACGACCGCGGGTGGCAACACGCTCACGATCACCGGTACAAACTTCGTGAGCGACGACACAACCGTCACGATCGGCGGCGTGCAAGCCACATCCGTTGCGGTAACGAGCAGCTCCTCGCTCAGCGTCGTCACCCCACCGGGTGCTGACGGCGCGGCGGACATCACCGTTACGACTTGGGGCGGCTCAGCGACGAAGACCGCGGTGTTCACCTATTTCGCGCCGCCCGTCATCACGGGTGTCGTTCCGGCGCAAGGCGGGTCAGGTGCCACGGTCACCATCACAGGACAGAACTTCGATCCCGATCCAAGCGGCGATCAGGTGCTCTTCGGCACGCTGTCAGCGACAGTGACCTCGGCCTCGGCCACTCAACTCGTGGCGAGCGTTCCGAATGGCGCGACAACTGGAAAGATCACGGTCGTGACCGCCGGCGGAACCGCCGTCAGCGCGAGCGACTTTGTCGTTTCGAGTTTTACAAAACTACAGATCACGTCGCCGGCGACGACACTTGATGCCGGCCAGAGTCTGCAGTTCAATGCCATCGGCGTGCTCATCACTGGCGTCGGGGTCGACGTCACGTCGAAAACCTCTTGGACCTCGAGCTCCGCCAGCGTCAGCGTCACGTCGACCGGCATCGTCACGGCAATGACCGCAGGCGGCGCTGACATTACGGCGATTCTTGGCGGGCTCACCGCGACGGTTCACGTTTCAGTCAATCCGCTCGCCTTGCCGCCAGATCCCGCGACCGTCGCTCCGAAAGTCGATTCTACGATCGTCGGTGTGTTCGCGGACACCATCACCTTCCTCGTCAGCGGACCGAACGCGATCCAGACCGGAGTCGCATCGAACACCATCAATGACGACCGCGCCACTGTGATTCGAGGGACGGTACGTACCCTCAGCGGTGCAGGATTAGCCGGTGTACACGTCAGCGTCCTTAACCATCACGAGTATGGCGAAACCCTGAGCCGGGCCGACGGTGTGTTCGACTTCGTGGTCAACGGCGGCGGCGCACTGACGCTCAAGTTCGACAAGCCCGGCTACGTCCCGGCACAACGTGCCGTGGCGACAAAATGGAACCAGCAACGCACAATTGATGACGTTGCGCTCGTGGCGTATGACGCGCAAACAACGCTGGTCACCTTCGGCGGCAGCAGCACGCAGGTTGCACGAGGCAGCATCATCACCGATCAGGACGGCGCGCGCCAGGGTACCCTGCTGATTCCGGCCGGAGCGGGCGCCTCTCTCGTACTTCCGGATGGCACCGCACAAACCGCGGCATCGCTTCACCTGCGCGCGACAGAGTTCAGCGTCGGACCGTTGGGGCCGAACGCTATTCCCGCAGCTCTTCCGGCGACAAGCGGTTACACGTACTGCGTCGAGCTGAGCGCTGACGAAGCGGTTAGCGCAGGCGCGACGACGATCCGGTTCTCCGCGCCGGTTGCCTACTACATCGACAATTTCCTCTCGCTTCCAGCAGGAACCATCGTTCCCGTCGGATACTACGACCGCCAGCGCGCGACGTGGGTAGCTTCCGCGAACGGCGTGATCCTCACGATCGTCTCGGTCACGAACGGCCTAGCCGATGTCGACACGAACGGTGACGGCGTGGCTGACGGTGTGGCAACGCTCGCGCTGCTCGGAATCGACAACGCTGAGCGGCAGACGCTTGCCACGCTCTACACAACCGGGAAGTCGTTGTGGCGTGTGCCGCTCACGCACCTGACGCCGATCGACGGCAATTTCGGCCAGCGTCCGGCGCCACAGGTGCCGCCTGCCGGCGCCGCGTCGCCATTGCAACCGCAACCATCGACGACGGCCGCTCCGTCTCCGAATGACGGTTGCAGTTTCGGCGCCGCAACCGGTAATTCAGTTGTGAACTGCTACGCCCGCACGCTCACCGAAGCGCTGCCGATCGCCGGCACCCCCTTCGCGCTCGAGTACGACAGCGCGCGCCACTCGCCAACCCAATACACGACTACAATCCGCCTGAGCGGCGCGACTGTCCCGTCCTCACTCAAGCGGATCGAGCTATCCGCGGGAATCGCCGGACGTCAGACGAAACTCTCGTTCCTGGCGCAACCGAATCTCTCCTACGACTTCACATGGGATGGGCGCGATGTCTACGGCCGGCCGGTTCCCGGTGCGCGAGAGCTCGTCGGCGAGATCGATTACATCTATGACGCCGTCTATGCGCTCCCACCGAACGACGGCTCGGTCACCTGGGCCATCGTGACCGCGGCGGCCATCAGCCGCTCTCCCGCGCGTCAGGAGTACCGCTATGCGCAGTCCTTCTCGATACGGCTGGGCAGCTTCCCGTCCGACAACAGCGGCTTCGGCGACTGGACGCTCAGCGCACAAAAGTCATACGACGGCGGTGGCCGGACGCTCTATGACGGAGCCGGCGAGCAGCGAAGCGGCGATCCGAATCAGACCAAACAGCTTGCGGTCACGACAGTTGGCGGAACGACCGGGTGCTGCTTCTCGGGCGACGGCGGTCCGGCAACGGCGGCCAAGCTTGATTTCCCAACCGCGCTCGGCGTTGCGCCGGACAGTTCCGTCTACATAGTCGACCAGAATCGCATCCGAAAAATCGACCCTTCAGGAATCATCACCACCGTAGCCGGAAATGGCATTCGCGGTTTCACTGCCGACGGAGCGCCCGCGCTTGGCAGCCCGATCGCTCCGTCCTGGGTGGCCGTTGCCCCGAACGGTGATGTCTACTTCGCGGAATTCAACGAACGCGTCCGCCGCATCGTCGACGGTTCGCTGGCCACCGTTGCCGGGAATGGCACGTCTTCCTCATCCTTTTCCCCGCTCGTGAGCGGCGTTCCAGCAACGAGTGTAGCGATTACCCCCAACGCGATCGCCTTCGGTTCGGACGGCTCTCTTTACATCGGCGATCCCTTTCGACTCCTGCGAGTGTCCGGCGATGGCATCGTTACGACACTGGACCATGGTTTCTACGTCAATGGTGTTGCCGCGGCAGATGACGGAACGGTATACGCTTCCGACAACGGCGGGCTTGTGTACCGCATCACCAGGGACGGCTCGGAGAGCGTGTATGCCGGAAACACCACGTCGCGTTCGGAAGCGCAG
>DATLWA010000265.1:0-19662 GCA_035576905.1 Gemmatimonadales bacterium | reverse complement strand
GTGGGCCGCAACGATCCCTGTCCCTGCGGCAGCGGCAAGAAGTTCAAGAAGTGCCACGGCGCGAACCTGTGAGCGCGTTCCGCATTCTTTAGGTACCGCTTCCGCGCCGGGGCGGCGCTACGTTGCGCCCATGCCTCTGCGTCTCTCCGAGCACCGTGAGCAAGACCGTCCCCGCGAGCGTTTCTGGGCCGTGGGGCCCGCCGCGTTGACGGGCCAGGAACTCCTGGCGATTGTCTTGGGGACGGGCTGCGCGGGGCGGGACGCCCTCGCGGTCGCCGCCGACCTGCTCGCGAAATGCGGTGGCTCGCTGCGGCGGCTGGGCGGCCGGCCGGCGGCGGCGCTCGCGCTGGTGGCGGGTGTGGGGCGCGCCAAGGCGGCGCGATTGGCGGCGGCGCTCGAGCTGGGACGGCGGGCGGCTCGCGAAGCCGACCCCGCGCCGGCGCGCATCGCGGGGCCCGCGGACGTGCAGCGTTTTTACGCGCCGCTGTTGCGCGATCTGAGCGTCGAGGAATTCCATGTGCTGGCGCTGGGCAGCCAGAGCCAGGTGCTGGCCGATCTGTGCATCACCCGCGGGATTCTCAACAGCTCGTTGGTGCATCCGCGCGAAGTGTTCCGGGCGGCGATCGCCGAAGCGGCGGCGGGTATCATCGTCGTGCACAACCACCCGAGCGGCGATCCCACGCCCTCCGCCGACGACCGCGCGGTGACGCGGCAGCTGGTGGACGCGGGCCGCCTGCTCGACGTGCCGGTGTACGACCACGTGATCGTGGGGGGAGAGCGTTACGTGAGCTTCGCGGAGGCCGGTCTGTTGTGACCACCACGGTGCCGTTACTCGCACCGGAGCTGGCGCGCGCCGTCGCGCCGCAGCGGGACCGCCTCGACCTGGACCTGCTGGCGCGCGCCTACGCCGTCAGCGCGCGCGCCCACCGCGGCCAGAAGCGCGAGTCGGGTGAGGCGTTCCTGTCCCACAGCGTCGCCGTGGCGACGATTCTCGCCGAGCAGCAGCTCGATGCGACCACGATCGCGGCGGCGCTGCTGCACGACGTGGTCGAAGACTCCAACGTCTCGCTCGACGACATCCGCAAGGATTTCGGCGCCGAGATCGCGGGGATCGTGGACGGCCTTACCAAGCTGTCCAGCCTGACCTTCCGCTCCTCCGCCGAGGAGCAGGCCGAGAATTACCGCAAGCTGCTCTTGTCGATCGCCAAGGACGCGCGGGTGATCATCATCAAGCTCGCCGACCGGCTCCACAACATGCGCACGCTCGATCCGCTGTCGGAGGACCGGCGCCGGCGCATCGCGCTCGAGACGCGTGAGATCTACGCGCCCCTGGCGCATCGCTTCGGCATGGCGGGCATCAAGGCCGAGCTCGAGGACCTGGCGTTCAAGTACCTCGAGCCCGCCGATTACAAAGCCCTGGTGAAAGCGGTGCGCGCCCGCAAGGACGACCGCGAGGCCACCATCGAGCGGCTGCGCGAGCCGCTCGAGACCGAGCTGCGCGGCGCCGGGCTCCCCGACTTCGAGATCACCGGCCGGCCCAAGAACCTGTGGTCGATCTACAAGAAGATGAAGAAGCGCGACAAGCCGTTCGACGAGATCTACGATCTCCTCGCCGTGCGGGTGCTCGTCGCGGGCGTCCCCGAGTGCTACCACGCCCTCGGCGTGATCCACCACAAGTGGACGCCGCTGCAGGAGCGCATCAAGGATTACATCGCGAGCCCCAAATCGAACGGCTACCAGTCGCTGCACACGACGGTGTTCGGCCCGGCCGGCCAGCTGTATGAAATCCAGATCCGCACGCGCGACATGCACCGCACGGCGGAGTACGGCATCGCCGCGCACTGGCTGTTCAAGGAGGGCAAGACCCCCGACGAGCTCGACCGCCATCTGGCCTGGTTCCGCCAGCTGCTCGAGCTGCAGCAGGACGCGCACTCGCCCGAGGAGTTCCTCGAGTTCCTGAAGATCGACCTCTATCAGGACGAGATCTTCGTGTTCACGCCGCGCGGCGACGTGAAGCGCCTGCCCAAGGGCGCCACGCCGCTCGACTTCGCGTTCTCCGTGCACTCGGAGGTCGGGCTGCATTGCCAGGGAGCGCGCATCAACGGCCGCATCGCGCCGCTGCACCGCCCCCTCAAGAACGGCGACACCGTCGAGGTCGTGACCAGCCCGCAGTCGCGGCCGTCGCGCGACTGGCTGGCGCACGTCCAGACCGGTCGCGCCCGCCACAAGATCCGTCAGTGGGTGAAGCAGGAGGAGCACGATCGCAGCGTGGCGCTGGGCCGCGAGATCCTGGAGCGCGAGGTGCGCCGCCGCCGGCTCGACGTGCCCGACGACGAGCGGCTCGCGCGCGCCGCGGAAACGCTCTCTATCGGGACGGCCGAGCAGCTCGTCGCCTCCCTCGGCGCGGGCGACGTGCCGCTAGGGCAGGTGATCAAGGCGCTCTACCCCGAAGCCGCGAGCGACGAGGTGCAGCCGCTCAAGCCCACCGCCTTCGGCCGCATGATGCAGCGCATCCGGCTGGGACGCGGCATCAAGATCCAGGGGGTGGACGGCCTGATGGTGCGCTACGCTCAGTGCTGCCAGCCGGTGCCGGGCGACCCCGTCGTGGGCTACGTCACCCAGGGCCGCGGCATCTCGATCCACCGCGCCGATTGCCCCAACCTGCTCACGTTGTCGGCCGAAGCTGAGCGCCGGGTCGACATCGATTGGCAGGAGTCCGAGGGCGAGGTGTTCATGGTGCGCCTCGCGGTGGCGGGCGAGGACCGCCGCGGCCTCTACGCCGACATCTGCCAGGCCATCAGCGAGACCGGCACCAACATCCGCAGCGCGGACCTGTCGTCACGCGACGGCGCCGTGTTCGGGTCGATGCTCGTCGAAGTGGAGAACCAGACGCACCTCAACAAGGTGCTCAAGGCCATTCGCAAGGTGAAGGGTGTCACCGAGGTGTCGCGCCGCGACTCGGGCGCCCACTCCGTCCCGCCGCTCAATTAAGTTTCCGGGATGCCGTTCGACCTCGTCTCCCCGTTCCAGCCGACCGGGGACCAACCCCGCGCGATCAAGGAGCTGACCGCGGGGCTGGCCCGCGGCGATCGCTATCAGACTCTGCTGGGCGTCACGGGGTCCGGCAAGACGATGACGATCGCCAACGTGGCGGCCCAGTTCGGCCGACCGACGCTCGTGCTGTCGCACAACAAGACGCTGGCGGCGCAGCTCTACGGCGAGTTCAAGTCGCTCTTTCCCAGGAACGCGGTCGAGTTCTTCATCTCGTATTACGACTACTACCAGCCCGAGGCGTACGTGCCGCAGACCGACACGTACATCGCCAAGGACTCCTCCATCAACGACGACATCGAGTCGCTGCGCCTGCGCGCCACGTCGTCCCTGATGGAGCGCGACGACGTGATCGTGGTTGCCAGCGTGTCGGCGATCTACGGCCTGGGCGATCCCGAGACCTACAAGCAACGCCTCGTGACGCTGGCGGTCGGCGAGCAGCGCGGCCGCGACCTCCTGCTGGCCGATCTGGTGGGCGTGCAATACCAGCGCAACGACGTGGCGTTCGAGCGCGGCACGTTCCGCGTGCGCGGGGACACCATCGAAGTGTTCCCCGCCTACGACGAGCAGGGACTGCGCATCGAGCTGTGGGGCGACACCGTCGAGCGTCTCACCAAGATCGATCCAGTCACGGGCGATACCATCGCCGAGCTGCAGAAGGGCGCCGTGTATCCGGCCACCCACTTCGTGACCGAGGAGCCGCGCATCCAGCAGGCGGTCGCGGCCATCCGCGCCGAGCTGAAGGAGCGCCTGGCGGTGTTGCGCGGCCAGAACAAGCTGCTCGAGGCCCAGCGCCTCGAATCGCGCACCCAGTTCGATATCGACATGCTGCTCGAGGTGGGCCGCTGCACCGGCATCGAGAACTACTCGCGCCATCTCACGGGGCGCGCCCCGGGTGAGCGGCCGGCCTGCCTGCTCGACTATTTCCCGGCCGATTACCTCTGCGTGATGGATGAGTCGCACCAGAGCCTGCCGCAGATCGGCGGGATGTACGAAGGCGACCGCTCCCGCAAGCAGACGCTGGTCGATTACGGGTTCCGCCTCCCCTCGGCGCTGGACAACCGGCCCCTCAAGATCGACGAGTTCATGCGGCTGGTGCCGCGCATCCTCTTCGTCTCGGCCACGCCGGCGGAGGAAGAGCTGCGGCTGTCGGGCGGCGTGGTGGTGGAGCAGATCATCCGGCCCACGGGCCTCGTGGACCCGGAGGTGGAGGTCCGTCCGGTGAAGGGGCAGGTGGACGACTTGCTGCATGAGATCCGCCTGCGCGAGAAGAAGGGTGAGCGCGTCCTCGTCACCACGCTCACCAAGCGCATGTCCGAAGATCTCACCGATTACCTGCAGCAGCACGGCGTGCGCGTGCGCTACCTGCACTCGGAGATCGACGCCATCGAGCGCGTCGAAATCATCCGGGGCCTGCGGCTCGGCGAATTCGACGTGCTCGTGGGCATCAACCTGCTGCGCGAGGGGCTGGATCTGCCCGAAGTGTCGCTCGTGGCGATTCTCGACGCCGACCAAGAGGGGTTCCTGCGCTCCGACCGCGCGCTGATTCAGACCGTCGGCCGCGCGGCGCGGCATCTCAACGGCCGCGCGGTGCTGTACGCCGACCGGCAGACCGGCTCGATGCAGCGCGCCCTCGGCGAGATGAACCGGCGCCGCGCTACGCAGCTCGCCTATAACGTCGAGCACGACGTCACGCCGCGGTCCATCGTCAAATCGGTGGGCGACATCCGCTTCGTCACGCGCTTCGCCGACGCGCGCACCGGCAAGCCCGACGCGAAGGGCGTGGTCCGGCCGGCGGATGCCAAGGAGCGCGAGGCGCTGATCAAGCTGCTCGAGAGCCAGATGCAGGCCGCGGCGGAGCAGCTCGATTTCGAGATGGCGGCGGTGCTGCGCGACCAGGTCCTCGAATTGCGGGCGGAAGGAGATCCGGTTCGCCGTGCGCCTCAACGCGGCCGAGCTCAGCCGGTTCGGTGAAGAGCTGGGCCGCGCTCTCCGGGCCCCCGCCGTCGTTGGGTTCTCGGGGGACCTGGGCACCGGGAAAACGACGCTCATCCAAGCCATCTGCCGCGGCTTGGGTGCGACGGCGCCCGCCACGAGTCCCACGTACGCGCTGGTGCATCACTACGACGCGCCGACCGGAGCCGTCTATCACGTCGACTGCTATCGCCTGCGCCAGCCCGATGAAGCGCGCGATCTGGGCTTCGACGACATGACGCGCGAGAGCGCCATCATTCTGATCGAGTGGCCGGAGCGCGCGGGCGCCTGGGCGCCGCCGCTCGACCGCCATCTGCGGCTCGCCTACGATGCGGACCCGGCGTATCGGGTCGTGGTGGAAGAATGAGTGAAGCGCTCTGGCTGGCGATCGACACCGCGACCGACGTCGCGAGTGTCGCGCTGGGCGCGGGCGTCACGGTGCGCGCGCAGGAGTCGACCCGCGGCGCCCGCCGGCACGCGGCGGAGATCGTGCCGCTGATCGACCGGGTCCTGAAGTCGGGTGGCTGCCGCGCGGCGGACCTCGCGGGCGTCGTGGTCGCCGACGGCCCGGGCAGTTTCACGGGCCTGCGCATCGGGTGGGCCGCGGCGAAGGCGCTGGTGCATGCCGCGGACCTGCCGCTGCAGACGATTCCCTCGCTCATGGCCGCGGCCGCCACGCTGGCGCGAAACGGCGGGACCGATCCTGTCGCCGTCTGCTACGACGCGCTGCGCGGGCAGGTGTACGGCGCGGTGTACCGGTTCCACGCCGACTCGGTCGAAACACTGGTCGCGCCCGGCGTCTTCACGTTGGAGGAGTTGGCGCAGCGCACGGCGGCGCGCCCCCGTCTGGTTCCACTCGATGGCCTCGAGCTGAACGCCGTCCAGATCTTGTCCCTCCTCAACCGGGCGGGGGCGGCGCGCCCGTTGCCGGACCCGATGACGGCGGAGCCCGCGTACGGCCGCCCCGCCGAAGCCCAAGTGAAATGGGAGGCCCGCCACGGACGCGCCCTGCCGCATCCGCCCGGCACAAGCGGCTGACACCGCCGCGGTGCTGGCGGTGGAGCGGCTGTCGTTCGCGGATCCGTGGCGCGAAAGTGATTTCGCCGACGCGGTGGCGGGCGGCGTGCCGTTCTTCGTGGCCGAGGTCGACGGTCGCGTCGCCGGGTACGCCATCGGCCGCAGCGCCGCCGACGAGGGCGAGATCCTGAACATCGGCGTGCACCCCGACTCGCGGCGGCGCGGGATTGCGCGCGCGCTGGTGCGGGCGCTGCTCGACGCCCTGGGGGCCGCCGGCGCCCGTCAGGTGTACCTGGAAGTGCGGGAATCGAACGCCGCGGCGCGGCAGTTGTACGCCGCCTACGGCTTCGGGGAGATCGGGCGCCGCGCGCGTTACTACCGCCGGCCGGTGGAGGACGCGGTGATCCTGCGGGCTGCCGTGGGAGCCGAGGGACGTCGCGCGTAAATTGGGTCCAAGTGGCGTATGTTTGATTGACAGAACAACTTGCGCCACATATAATGTCCCAGCCCTTGGTGCCCAACCCGCCTAGCGTCGGGAGGTTTGTGTGAGCCGCAGCCTGAACAAAGCCATACTGATTGGGAACTTAGGGGCTGACCCGGAGGTCCGGACCACGAACAACGGTGGCAAGGTGGCCAATCTGTCGCTCGCGACGAGCCGGCAGTGGACCGCGCAGAACGGGGAAAAGCAGGAAAAGACCGAGTGGCACAAGGTGATTTGCTGGAACAACAAAGGGGCCCAGCTGGCCGATCTCGCCGAGAAGTACATGAAAAAGGGCGATCGGATCTACGTCGAGGGGCGCATCGAGTACCGCACCTGGGAAGACCGGGAGAAGCAGACTCGTTACGTCACCGAGATCATCGCGCGGGAAGTGCTCCTGTTGTCGTCACGGGGCGGCGGGGCCGAGGGCGGCGAGTTCGCCCGCACCAAGGCCGCAGCCAAGGTCGCGCCGGACGGCAAGGCAGAGTCGCTCGACGCGTTCCCGGAGGCGCTGGATGAGGAGGACGACGATCTGCCGTTCTGACCGCGTCGCGCTGTTCGCTCTGGCGGCGGTACTGGCCGTGCCTGCCCTGCGTGCGCAGGACACGAGCGCGGCCCACCGCCGGGATTCCGTCGCCGCGGCGCGCGTGCAAGACTCGCTCGCCGCGGCGGCGCACGACACGGGCCTGACGGCGCAGGTGCCGTCGGAGCACACCGTCGCCGCCGGCGAGACGCTGTGGTCTATCGCCCAGCTGTACTTCGGCGATCCGCTGCTGTGGCCCGAGATCTACCGCCTCAACACCTCGATCATCGAAGACCCGCACTGGATCTATCCGGGCGAAATCTTGTCGCTCGCGGGCATGTCCGTCGTCGCGCAGGGCGCGGACACCACGACGACGATCGCGCAGAACCCGAACCCGTCGGCGGCCGACACGGTCAAGGCGCAGAATCCCGCCGCCGACACGGTGGCCGCGCAGGCCGCGCCGGTCGATACGCTGCCGCCCGACACCACGCAGGCGGTGATCGAAGCGCCGCCGCCGCCACCGCCCAGTGAGACCTACGAAACGGTCTTCGATCATCCGCGCTCGCAGCGGCAGCGCGTGCAGGACGTGCTGCGCGCCTACAGCCATCAGCCCTACCGCCCGTTGCGCCGCGGCGAGTTCTACTCCGCCGGTTTCCTGACCGAGCAGGAGAATTTGCCCTGGGCGACCGTGATCGGCGGCACGGAAGCGCCGATGATCCGGAGTCTCTCGGGGCGCTCGACCGCGATGCAGTTCCAGCAGATCGCCGTGAAGCCGCCGTCGCACGCGTCCTATCACGTGGGTGACTCGCTGCTGGTGGCGCGCGTCGACCGGCCCGAGCCGAAGTGGGGCGACGTGGTCGTGCCGCTGGGCGTGGCCCGCGTCACCGAGGTCCAGAAAAACCAGGTCCTGGCCGACATCGTGCTGCAGTTCGGCCGCATCCACGACGGGCACCTCGCCATCCCCCTCGAGCCGTTCAAGGATCCGGGGGAGGTGCGGCCGGCGGCCATCGAGCACGGGCTGGAAGCGCACGTCATCGACCAGCGCGACCCGCACGAGCTCGTGAACTCGCAACAGATCATGTTCCTCGATCGCGGCCGCGCCGACGGCGTCGTCCTGGGCGACGTGTTCGAGGTGTACAAGCCGGCTTCCGGTGTCGTGGGTGAGGCGAGCGAGGAATCGATCGTGATCCTGATGATCGTCCATACGCGCGAGCATTCGTCGTCCGGCCTGGTGCTCAACGTGGTGCGGCCCGACGTCGAGATCGGGTTGCCCGCGCGCCTCATCAAGAAAATGCCTTCCTGAGTCACGGCCGGGCCCCTCGCGGGGCCCGGCGTGTTGCCTTCGTGGTTCTCTCCCTTCACCTGATCGCCCTCGCGCTGTACGGCGTGGCGACGGCGTTGGCGCTGGCGCCGTTTTTCGGCGTGGGCGCGCCGGCGCGCGTGGCGACGCTGGCGGCGACCGCCGCGGGCGCCGCGCTGCATGTCGTCGGCGTGTCGCAGCTCCCCGTGGTGGGACTGGCGCCCTCGCTGTCGTTGCTGGCGCTGTGCCTGATCCTGCTGCAGCTCGCCAGCGAGGCGCTGCTGCGGGCGTCGGCGGTGGCATTGTTCACCGCGCCCCTGGCGGCGGGGCTCGTGGGGCTGGCGCTGCTGCTGGGTCTCGCGCCGGGCGCCGAGGTGGCGTCGGGACGCGGCGCGTGGCTGCTGCTCCACGTCGCCCTGAGCTTTTTCGGCGTCGCGTTCCTCGCGCTCGCCTTCATCTCGGCGGCGCTCTACCTGCTGCAGTTCCGCCAGCTCAAGACCAAGCAGTTCGGGCAGGTGTTTCAGTATTTCCCGCCGCTCGAACGGCTCGATCGCCTCAATCAATTCGCCCTGGTGGTGGGATTTCCCACCCTGACACTCGGCGTGCTCCTGGCCATCGGCTACGCGATCCACTTCGCCGGCGCGGTGCAGGTGGACAAGGCCCAAATCGTCTGGGGCATGTTTACCTGGGTCGTGCTCGGCTGGGCCGTGTGGGTGCGCGTGGTGCGGCACTGGGCCGGACGGCGCGCGGCCTTCGTCAGCATCGCGGGCTTTGCGGCCGTGCTGCTGGTGTACCTCGCCCTCAAGCTCGCCGCTCCGGGCGTGGAGCGGTTCCTGTGAACATCACCGTCCTCGGCGTGAACCACGTCACGGCGCCGCTCGAGGTGCGCGAGCGGTTCTGGCTCGCGGGCCACGAAGTGCCCGCCGCGCTGCAGCGCGTGCTGGCGGCCGGCGCGCAGGGCGGCGTGCTGCTCTCGACCTGCAACCGCACCGAGTTCTACCTCGCCGATGACGGCAACGGGGCGCCCGACGCCGTGTGGGCCCTGCTCACCGAGCGGCTCGGCGACGGCCGGCCCGCCGCGGGTTTCGGCTACGTACGGCGCGATCGCGACGCCGTGCGCCACCTGTATCGCGTCTCGGCCGGCCTCGACTCGATGATCCTCGGCGAATCGCAGATCCAGGGGCAGGTGAAGGAGGCCTGGGAGCTGTCGCGCCCGCACGCCGGGCCCGTGTTGCACCGCCTGTTTCAGTCGGCGCTCGCCGTGGGATCGCGCGTGCGCACCGAGACCGGCGTCGGGATGGGCAACGCGTCGGCGCCCTCGGCCGCCGTCGAGATCGCGGGTAAGATCTTCGGCGATCTGGCCGGCCGCGAAGCGCTGATCCTCGGCGCCGGCGACATGGCCGAGCTCGCCGCCGCGTGCCTCGTGTCGGAGGGCGTGCGCGTGTCGCTCGTCGCCAACCGGACCTACGAGCGCGCCCGCGCGATCGCCGAGCAGCTGGGGGAAGGGAGCCGGGCGCTGACCCTGGACGAGGCGTGGGAGCACTTCGCGGCGGTCGACATCGTGATCTGCTCCACCGCCGCCCCGCATGCCATCGTCACGTGGCAGCGCGTGGCGAGCGCGCTGCAGGCGCGGCGGCGGCGTCCGCTGTGCATCCTAGACCTGGCGGTGCCGCGCGACGTCGAGCCGGCCGTCGGCCAGCTCGAAAACGTTTTCCTGTACGACATCGACGACCTGCAGGCCGTCGCGGCACGGGCGGCGGCCCGGCGGCGCAGCGAGATCCCGCGGGCCGAGCATATCGTCGATCAGGAAGTGGATGAATTCTGGAGCTGGTACGGCGGCCTCGCCGTCGTGCCGGTGCTGCGCGACTTCCGCGGCCGCCTGGAGGCCGTGCGCGCCGCGGAGCTGGAGCGCGCGCTCAAGCATCTCCCCGACCTCACAACCGCCGAGCGCGAGCAACTGGAGCACTTCAGCCAGGCGCTCCTGAATAAGTTTCTCCATCAGCCGACGGTCGCCCTGAAAGCCGCGGCGCAGGATGGACGCGGCTACGCGCTGCTCGAGGCGCTGCGCCGGCTGTTCGGTCTCGAGACGCCACGGGAGTGAGCATGCGGGTCCTGGTCACGGGTGGGGCGGGGTATATCGGCGGGGTGGTGACCGAGCAGCTGCTCGCCGCCGGCCATCACGCCGTCATCCTCGACAATCTCAGCCGCGGGCACCGGGCGGTGGTGCCGGCGGGCATCCCGTTCGTGCAAGGCGATATCGGCGACGCCGCGGTCGTGCGGGACGCGTTGCGCACCCACAAGATCGAAGCGGTGATGCACCTGGCGGCCTTCGCGCTGGTGCCGGAATCCGTCGCGCACCCTGAGTTGTACCAGCAGAACAACGTCACGGCCGGACGCATCCTGCTCGATGCGGTGCTGGCCGCGGGCGTGGGGCGGTTCGTCTTTTCCTCGTCGTGTGCAACCTACGGGCACCCGGCCGTCACTCCGATCACCGAGGACACGCCGCAACAGCCCGTGAACCCCTATGGCCGCACCAAGCTCGAGTTCGAGGGCCTGCTCGCGCGGGCCGCGACGGAGCACGGCCTCGCGGCCGTGAGCCTGCGGTACTTCAACGCGGCGGGGGCCACTGAGCGCTTGGGCGAGGATCACAACCCCGAGTCGCACCTGGTGCCCAACGTGCTGGGCGCGGCGCTGGGGACCAAGCCCCCTGTGCCCGTGTACGGCACCGATTATCCTACGCCCGACGGCACGGCGGTGCGCGACTACGTCCATATCGCGGACATCGCCGACGCACACATCCGGGCCCTGGACGTCGCCCCCGCGGGCGCGGTCGCCTTCAATCTGGGTACGGGGACGGGGCAGTCGGTGCGGCAGGTGCTGGAGGCGGCGCGGCAGGTGACCGGCCGGCCGATTCCGTCCGTGGACCAGCCGCGCCGCCCCGGCGATCCCCCCGTGCTCGTCGCGTCCGCCGAGCGGGCGCGGACCGGCTTGGGGTGGACGCCGCGGCGTTCGGCGATCGCGGAGATTCTCGAAAGCGCCTGGCGCTGGCACCGCGCGCATCCGCGCGGGTATGGGAGTTCCTGACCGGCAGTCTTCTTCCGTCACGGAGGCTTGAGGCGTGCTGCTACAAATCGGGCGGGCGGTGCCCACGACTCCGTGGGAGCTGGTGCTCACGTCGAGTCCCGAGACGAAGTTCGTCCTCGCGATTCTCGTCGGATTCTCCGTGGTCTCGTGGTACCTGATCGTGCTGAAGTGGTGGCAATTCCGCCGCATGCGGCAGCTCGCCGACCGTTTCATGGCCGAGATCGAGCGCGCGCCGCGGCTGGAGGACGCCTATCACGTGGCGATGCGGCTGCCCAGCTCGCCCTACAACCGGCTGCTGCGCGAGGGCGTCAACTTCTTCTCCGAGCTGAAGCCCGGCACCCTGAAGAAGGAAACGGCCGTGGCGACCGAGACACTCACCACGACGCAGCTCGAGGCGCTGCGCATGGTGCTCGCCAAGGAAATCGGCGCCGAGCGCGACGCCGCGGCCCGCTTCCTCCCGTGGCTCGCCACGTTCGGCTCGGTCAGCCCGCTGCTCGGCCTGTTGGGCACCGTGCTCGGCGTGATGGACGCGTTCATCGGCATCGCCGTCGGCGGGTCGGGCAATATCGGCGCCGTCGCTCCAGGTGTGGCCGAAGCGCTCGTGACCACCGTGGCGGGTCTCGCCGTCGCCGTGCCGTCGGTGATGGCGTACAACCTCTTCGTCAATCGGCTGGGCCTGTTCGCGGGCGAGCTCGAGGGCTTCGCGCAGGAGATCATCGGTACGCTGGCGCGCGAAGGGAGGCTGTAATGGCCGGTCTCGTGGGCGGTGGTGGCGGCTTACGCGGGCACGGCGAGCTGCCGCTCAACGCGGACATCAACGTCACGTCGCTCGTCGATGTGGCGTTCGTGCTACTCATCATTTTCATGATCACGGCGCCGATCATGCAGGGCGGCGTCGACGTGCGGCTGCCGCGGGCCGCGGCCCGGCCCCTCGAGCCCAAGCAAGGCCTGGTGGTGACGGTGGCGCAGGACGGCAAGATCTACATGGACGAAGCGGTACTGTCCTACGAGGACTTCCGCGCGACGTTCCCCGCGTTCGTGCGGACCAAACGCCCGCGCGGGGTGTATCTCCGCGCCGACGAACGTGTGCCGTACGGCAGTGTGGTGCAGGTCCTGGCCGTGATTCGCGCGGCGGGTGTGTCGGACGTCGGCCTCGTGGCCGAGCCTGAGCAACCCGCGAAATGACGCGCGGGCCGCGTTGGCCGACGAGCCCGGGGTTGGGCTTCGCGGGAACGCTCGTGGTGCACGGCGCCGCGATCCTGGCCCTCGTCGGCGCGTCGGGTGCGGCGCCGCGCGAGCCGCCGACCTACGCAGTCCACCTGGTGGCCGGGCCCGATGTCGCGCCCGACGAAAAGCGCGCGCCGGACGCAATCTCGCGGCCCGCCGAGGAGCAACCGGCGCCGGCGGTGCAGACCAAGCCCGCGCCCAGGAACACGGCGTCCAAGGCCGCGCCGCCGCCCAATCAGGATCAGACGACGCGCGAGGCGGCCCCGCGCACGACGCCCAAGGCCGCGCGCCTGCCCGGTGAGGCGCCGTCCACCGGCAACGACGTCGCGACGGTGAGCACGGAGGGAATTGCGTTCCCGTTCCCCGAGTACCTCTCGAACGTGCAGTCGGAGATTCTCAGGCGCTGGCACCGCAGCACGGAGGGATACTACGCCGAAGTGTCGTTCTTCATTCATCGGGATGGGTCCGTGACCGGCACGCAATTCGTGAAACGCTCGGGCAACTTCGCCTTCGACCTCGACGCGATGGGCGCGGTCGAGGAGGCGGGCCGGATCAAGGCGTTCGGGGCCCTGCCGGACGGCTGGCAGTCGGACGTGCTGTTCGTGCGTTTCTACTTCGCGCCGAGGCAGCAGTAGTGATGCGTTTCGCGCTTCTGGCGGCGTGTCTGGTCACGCGTCTGGCCGCCCAGGACACCTCCGCCATCGATCGCGGCGTGCGCATCGGCATCATTTACCGTCCGGGCGTGCGCCCGGGCATCGTGGTGCTGCCCGGCCGGCCCGCGGCGCTCGATTCGATCCGCGCCATCATCGCCCGCGATCTCGATTTCAGCGACCGCTTCGAGGAGATCACGCTGCCCGGCAGTGATTCCTTGCGCATCAGCGCGCGGCCGCCGGCAGCGACGCGTCCCGGCACGCGCGCACCGGCGGGCGGCGGCGCCCAGACCCTGGGACCCAACTATCCCTTGTATCAGGCGCTGGGCGCGGACTTCGCCGTGGATGTCGCCGCGGCGGGCGACACCACCGTCGTCACCGTGCACGACGTCGCGGCGGCGGCCGTGCGCCGCAGCCTGCGCGTCCGCCTGCCGCCCGTGAAGGATCCCGGGTTCCGGATGGCGGTGCACCGCTTGTCCGATCAGGTGGTGCAGGGCGCGCTCGGCGCGGCGGGCATCGCCGCCACACGGGTGTTGTTCGTGCTCGACGGCAAGGTCTACCGCATCGATCAGGACGGCGCCGAGATGACGCTCGTCTCGTCGTCGGACAAAGAGGCGATGTCGCCCGCATGGTCTACCGACGGCCGGCGCTTTTCCTACATGGAGTTCTGGTCGGGGCACGGTCAGCTGTTCTTACAGGATATGGCGACCGGCAAGCGCGAGCCCGTGTTCTCGACCGGCAAGGCCCTCGACTTCACGCCGGCGTTCTCGCCCGATGGCAAGACGCTGGCGTTCAGTCGCGCGACGGAAGAGGGCACCGACATCTTCACGGTTAACGTGAAGGACAACTGTTGTTTACAGCGCTTGACCGTGGGTAAGTTTTCAGACAACTTGTCCCCGACGTACAGTCCCGACGGCCAGCGCATCGCGTTCGTCTCGACGCGCCCGGGGTTGCCCCAGGTGTATGCCATGGCGGCCGACGGGACGGACCAGCAGCTCTTCGCGCCGTTCGATTACGGCGTCACGGGGTCGTCCAACGCCCCGGAGTGGTCGCCCGACGGACAGTCCGTCGCGTTTCACCGCGACGTGGGCGGCACGCTGCAGGTGTTCGTGTTGGACGTCCGGACGCGCACGGTGCGGCAGCTGACCTCGGTGGGACGCAATGAAGATCCCACGTGGGCCCCGGACAGCCGCCACTTGGCCTTCGTCTCCGACCGCGCGGGCTACCGGCAGCTGTGGATCATCGATCTGGAGACGGGTCGCATCCGGCCGTTGCTGCAGCGAAGCGGCGCGCGGTTGCCATCATGGTCGCCGCGGTTACCCGAGGGCACCGCCGTCAACCCTTGAACCCCTTAGTGAGAGTGAGCCCATGAACCGTTTGTCGATGCTCTTCGTCGCCGGCTGCGCCGTGGCCGTGGTGTCCGCGGCGTGTGGTGGTGCGAAGCCCGTGACGGCGCCGACGCCGGTCGCCAACGCGGATTCGATCGCCGCGGCCGAGCGCGCGCGGAACGATTCGATCGAGGCGGCGCGGCAGGATTCGATTCGCCGCGCGCAGGAAGAGAACGAGCGCGTCAATCGCCAGCGGTCTGCCGACTCGCTGGCCGCCATTGCGCGGACGACGGACGAGGTCAAGGCGATGCTCGCCGCCCTGATCCACTTCGACTTCGACCGGGCGACGCTGCGCGGGGAAGACACGCAGGCGCTGGATGACAAGATCAAGATCCTGCAGGCCAATCCCAACGTCCACATCCGCATCAGCGGCCACTGCGACGAGCGCGGCTCGGACGAATACAACCTGGCGCTCGGCAACCGCCGCGCGACGGCGGCCAAGCAGTACCTCGTGAGTCACGGCATCGACGCCTCGCGCATCGAGACCGTGTCCTACGGCGAAGAGCGGCCGCTGGCGCAGGGTCACGACGAGTCCGCCTGGTCCCAGAACCGCCGCGCCGAGTTCGAGATCACCGCGGGCGGCGACGCGCTCACCAAGCCGTAAAGCGCGTGCCGGTGTTGCGGCGGCTTGCGCTGTGCCTGTGCCTGGGGCTCCCGGCCGGCTGCGCCCTCAAGGGCGACGTCCGGAAGGTCGAGCTCCAGGTGCAGGCGTTGCAGGCGGAGCGGACGCGGGCCGACACGGCCCAGCGCCAGCTCGTGGATTCCGTCCTCGACGTTTTGGCGGTGGTGCAGCGGGCGCTCACGGCGCAGCAGGCCTATCTCGTGCAAATGCGCGGCGACATGCGCACCGACTTGTTGAGCGTGCAGCAGCAGATCGTGACGCTGCAGGAATTGGCGGGTGTGAGCCAGCAGCGGCTGTCGGAGATGCGCTCGCAGCTCGAGCAGCGCGCCCAGCAACCCGTTCCGGACGTGAGCGCGGGTGGGCAGCCGGCGGCAGGCGGCGCGCAACCACCGGTGGGGCCGTCGGGTAACCCGGCGGGGCCCGGCCCGGGTCAGATGTGGGATGTGGCGATGCAGCAGTTCCGCGCGGGGCGCTACTCCACCGCGCGGCTCGCGCTGCGGGAGCTGTTGCGGGTGTTTCCCACCGACGAGCACGCGGCCGACGCGCTGTTCTACGTCGGGGAGACGTTCGCGCAGGACACGCCCGATTCGGCGGCGGCGGTGTATGGACAAGTCGTGAAGCAGTTCCCCAATTCGCCGCGGGCGCCGTCGGCGCTGTACAAGCTGGGCCTCCTCGCGGAGCAGCGGAACGACAAGGCCGGCGCCCGGACGTTTTACAACCGGGTGATCGCCGGCTATCCGCGCTCCGACGAGGCCAATCTCGCGCGCGACAAGCTGCAGCGCCTCGGTCGCTAGCCGGTCGGGCGCATGGCGGAGCGCGACGCCCGCGGCGAGATGCCGTTCCTCGATCATCTCGAGGAGCTGCGCTGGCGGATTCTCTACAGCCTCCTCGCGATCATCGTCGGCACGCTCGTCGGCTGGGTCGTGGTGGAGCACGTCGACATCATCGGCCTGCTCATGCGGCCGGTCGCCCCGCTGCTGCACGACCAAAAACTCGTCTTCACCAGTCCCACCGAGCCGTTCTTCATCACCCTGAAGTTCGCGTTCGCGGTCGGCTGCCTGCTGGCGTCGCCCGTCGTCGTCTATCACGTCTGGGCGTTCCTGGCGCCCGCCTTGTACCTCAAGGAACGGCGCGTGATCATGCCCGCCTTCTCGGTGGGCATCGTGCTGTTCCTGGCGGGCGCGAGCGTGGCGTATCTGTGGGTGCTGCCGCGCGCGCTCAAGGTGCTGTTCGGCTTCCAGAGCGCCGTGCTGACGCCGTTCATCACGGCGGACGCCTATTTCGGCTTCGCCGCGCAGATCTGCATCGCGTTCGGGCTCATCACCGAGCTGCCGCTCGTCGTGATCATCCTGGCGTCGCTGGGGCTCGTCACGCCGCAATTCCTGGCCCGCCACCGGCGCTACGCCCTGGTGCTGTCGGCCGTGGTCGCTGCGCTGCTCACGCCGCCGGATGCCGTGTCGATGCTGTTGATGCTGCTGCCGCTGACGGCGCTGTACGAGGTCAGCATCTGGTGCGCCTGGGTGGTGACGCGCCGGCGCGCGCGGCGTGAAGCGAGCGCCGCGGGCCCGGCCGGCTCCGCCGGCGCCGCCACGCTGTTGCTGCTGTTGGTGCTGACGCTCGCGGGCGGCCTGTCGGCGCAGGTCGGCAAGCCGCCACCCCGCGATACTACCCGCGCCGACAGCCTCGGCCGCCTGGGCCGTGCCGCGCCGACGCAGCCCGTCGACACCGCGGCGGCGCGCCGCCTCGGCCTGCCGACCGGCCCCAGCCGCTCCTTTCCGCAAGCGGACTCCGTCCTCGACTCGTTGCTGCGGCTGCCGGGCTTCCAGATCACGCGCTATGTGGCCGATACGCTGCTCGTGCGGGGAGACAGTCAGGCGATGTCGCTGTGGGGCGGCGCGTACCTCCAACGTGACACCACCCGCCTCGAGGCCGACTCGATCCATTATCTGGAGAACAGCTGCCGGCTCGACGCCACGGGCGCCCCCAAGCTGTTCGATCAGGCTACCGTGCTGGTGGGGGAGGGGATGCGCTACGATACGTGCATCCGCCGCGGCACGGTGACCGAAGCGCTGACCGACTTTCAGCAGGGCGGCGCCACCTGGTTCCTGCGCGGCACGCTCGCCGTCGACTCGGGCTCCACCCGCGTGTACGGCGCCAACAGCGAGATCACGTCCTCCGACTGGCCCGTGCCGGAGTACCACTTCTCCGCCAAGCGCGTGAAGTGGCTCAACAAGAGCGTGATGGTGGCCCGGCCCGCGGTGCTGTACGTGCGGGATGTGCCGATCGTGTGGATGCCGTTTCTGCCGATGGACATCCGCACCGGCCGCCGCAGCGGCTTTCTCGCGCCGGGCTTCGGGCTCAACGATCTGGTGCGCCCCACGCGCAGCTACCAGCGCCACGTCGCCGATCTGGGTTATTACTTCGTCATCAACGACTACCTCGACGCCCTCGCGTCGCTGGACTGGTACGCGGGGCGCAACGTGTCGCTGCGCGGCCAGATGCACTACAAGTGGCTCGATCGCTTCGTCACCGGGAGCATCGGGTACACGCGGCTGAGCCAGTTCGACGGCGGGGGCACGTCCAGCCGTATCCAGTGGAGCCACGCGCAGCGGTTCTCCAGCCGCTCGGGGTTCAACGCCAACGTCGACTACGCCACGAGCGCCAACGTGGTGCGGCGCAATTCACTTGATCCCAATCTCGTGGTTGCGTCGTTGGGCTCGCAGGTGAGCTACAGCAAGACGTTCGACTGGGGCACGCTCAACATGGGCGGCTCGCGGCATCAGGAGCTGGGCAACGGGCTGGTGACGCAGACGTTTCCCACCGTCACGCTGACGCCGGCCGCGGTGAACGTCGGTGACGTGCTCACGTGGTCGCCGTCGTTCTCGTTCACCAACACGCAATCGTTTCACAACAACGGCGGCGCGCTGCTGATCGGCCCGCTCGACACGCTCCACACCTTCTTCGACAATCGCGCCACCGACATCGCGGTCGGCACGCCGCTGCGCATCGGGCGGTGGAACTGGTCCAACAACCTGTCGATCGACGACCAGACGTCCAACGCGCGGCGCGAGTTCGACATTCCCGACTCCACCGCGCCGGGCGGCGTCCGCCACCAGCTGTACACGCGGACGTTCAGCACGGCGGTCGACTGGCAGACGGGGATCAATCTGCCGCTGGTGTTCGCCCGGTCGTGGAAGCTGCAGCCGGGCGTGCAGATCCTTAACAGCACCACCGGCGGTCCGTTCATGCTGCGCAATCAGTTCTCGGGCGGCCAGTTCGTCACGCAGGGCAAGCGCCTGGCCTTCAGCGCCAGCATGGCGCCGACCGTCTTCGGATTCTTCCCGGGCATCGGCCCGCTCGAGCGCATCCGCCATTCGTTCGCGCCGTCGATCAGCTACTTGTTCGCGCCCAGCGCCAACGTGCCGGCGGCGTACTCGCACGCGCTCGACCCCGCCGATACGACCCTCAACGCCAAGAGCGACCCGCAGCAGACCATCACCGTCGGCCTGTCGCAGAACTTCGAGGGCAAGCTGCGGCCTGCCGCCGGTGATACGAGCGGGCAACCCGGGCGCAAGATCAGGCTGCTGTCGATTTCCACCAGCGGGATTTCCTACAACTTCGAGCAGGCGAAGCAGCCGCACCGCACCGGCTGGGCCACATCCTCCCTGTCGAACACGTTTGCGTCCGACTTGCTTCCCGGATTCAGCCTGTCGATGACCCACAGCTTGTGGAAAGGCACCGTGGGCACCGACAGCGCACGCTTCGATCCGTTCCTGACCGGGTTGAACGCGAGCTTCAGCCTCAGCGCGCGCACGTTCCGCTCTTTGGGCGCCCTCTTCGGACTCGGTCGCGGCGCCGCACCGGCCGCAGGCCCCGCAACCGGCGTGACACCGCCGCCGCCGGGCATTGGCGGTGGGGGCGCATTCCCGATGACTCCGGGTTCCTACGGCGGCGGGGGCGGGGGCGGCGGCGCCGGCTTCTCGCTCGGCGTGTCGTTCTCGAGCACGCGGCAACGGCGCACGCCGGGCGTCGTGATCCCGAAAGCGGGCCAGCAGATCCTCACCCTGAACGGCACGTTCAGCCCGACGGCTCACTGGAACGCGTCCTGGAACACGCGTTTCGATCTGGGGACCCGGCAGTTCCAGGATCAACAGGTGAACCTGGAGCGCGATCTCCATCGCTGGCACGCGACGTTCAGCTTCAACAAGACGGTGACCGGCAACTTCGCGTTTACGTTCTTGATTCGACTGCTCGATCAGCCGGATATCAAGTTTGATTATCGGCAGCAATCTTACGTACAGTAGACAGAATACAGAGCACAGTCTCCTATTCTGGCGTCTTGTCCCCT
>DATLWA010000264.1:0-3854 GCA_035576905.1 Gemmatimonadales bacterium | reverse complement strand
TCGCACCACGAAGCCCAGAAGTTGACCAGCGTGACTTTGCCCGCGAGGTCCGCCAGGCGCACGGTGTCGCCCGCGAGATTGGGCAGGGCGAAGGCCGGACCGAACGCCTCGCGGCCCGTGGCCGGCCGCTCTGCCAGGAGGGTGTCGGCGTCGCGCGCCACGATCTTCCCGCGCGCGTCCACGGCGATGGCGGTTTCGGCGCCGGCCAGACTCCGGCTCAATAACGTCGCGCCCGTCGCGGTGTCGAACACGTCGAGTCGCAAGCGAGTGGCGTTGGAGTCCGCCGACCCGAGGACATAGAGCCGGCCGTCGGGGCCGATTGTCATGGCGATATTGACGAGCGCCCGGGCCACCGGGATCTCGCGGCCCTTCGCGGGCAGGAAGTGCGGGTCTGTCTCTTCCTTATAGAGGCCGCGCCGCACGGACCAAAGCACACGGCCGGTCGTGTCGTACCTGCGAATTTCGTCTTTCACGAGCGGCGCGAAATACATCTCCCCGCCCGCGCCCACCGCCAGGGCGCCGGCGTTCACCAGCTGCGCCAGATAAGGCGGGTCGGGCAGATGGATCTTCGCGAGGCCCCGCACCGGCCGGCCCAGCGAGTCGAGCAGGTGAATCAGCGGCGCCGAATCGGGCTCGGCCGCGAACTGCGGGATGTAATAGGGGGAGCGCACGGCAGCGATGCGGTCGCCGCGGGCGGCGTACAGCGACGCGGGGTCGGGGCTCGTCCATTCGCGTACGACGCGGCCCGTCAGGTCGAGCACCACCGCGTCGCCCGTGCGCTCGGTGACCAGCAGGCGGTCATCCCCCAGCGCGGCAACCGCCATCGGCTCGCCCAACCGCGGGCTGGACAGCACGCGCGCCGGGCGCAGCTGGGCGTCGAAGCCCACGAGCCGGCTGCGTTCGGGATCGGGGGCCCACGCGAGGCCGCCCTGCGAGGCCGCGGGTGAGCGGCCGAGGAAGAGGAGAGTGAAGCCGCTGGGCGCCGCCGGCCGGCAAGCGAGCGCCGCCAGCAAAAACGCGGCGGCGCCCAGCGTACGACCCGTCAACGTCAGGTCGCGGCTTCGATCGTGCGGATTTCGATCGTGTGCAGGCCGTGGTTCTCGCGATGCACGCCGGTCACCTTGACCTTGCCTTCGGCGAACGGCAGCAGCCGCTCGTTCTGGCCGTCGGCGGCTTTGGAGCTGACGGGGAGATAAATCGTCCCGTCGCTGCCGAGGATCGCGAGCGACACGCCCTTGCCCGCGCACGCCGTGGCGCACGCCTTGTGCGCGGCGCCCGACGCGCCCTGCGTCGTGTTGCAGTACGTGTCGATCACGGTGCCCGTGATCGTGACGTCGGGACTGCCGGCGGCGGGCTTGGCCATTGACGCGGCCGGGGTCGCTTGCGCGGCGAGCGGCAGCGCGAACAGCGCGACGGCGAACGTCGAGCCCAGGATTCGCTTCAACATGATGCAGCCTCCTGTGAGAGAAAACGGAAAGCCTGCGAGCGCCTTCCGCTCGCATTGTACGTACGTCCCCTGCGGTGGTTCCGGATTGGGTCTATATTGCGGCCATGAGCGAGGCCTACCGCCAACTCATCGACACATTCGGCAAGGGCTGGGAGAAGGGCGACGTGGACGCGCTCGCCGGCGCATTCGCGCCTGACGCCGTGTTCATCGAGACACCCTTCAGCGAGCCCCTCACGGGCGTCGCCGCCATCCGCGGTTACTGGAAAGACGTGCCCCTGCACCAATCCGAGGTCAGCTTCCGCGCCGGTGAGATTTACGCGGCCGGTCCCTGGTTCGCCACCGAGTTCCGTTGCACTTATAGACGTCGCCGCACGGGGGACAAGGTCGACGCGCGGGGGGCCATTTTCTGCGAGACGAAGGACGGGAAGATCTCAGAAATGCGGATGTACTGGCACAGATATGCCGGGGGGATGGAGGACAGTAAGGCCTAGCCCTGCTTCTTCACGTACTCCAGCGCCCACTCCATCAGCTCAGCGCTTCTCATCCCCACTTTCATAGCCGTCTCCACCGCCGTCTCTTGGTCCATGCCCGCATCGAGCATCAGATACGGAATCAGCGTCGCGCCCACGCGGTTGCCGCTGTTACAGTAGAAGAAGGCTTTGCGCTTGCCCGCGAACGACTGCACCGCCGCGCGGATCCGCGCCAGCGTCTCGTCGGTGTGCGTGCTGCCGCTGACGGGCACATTGAGATACTCCATGCCCAACGCCCGCACCGCCTCGGGCCCGAACGGCTGCTGCTCCATGGGATCGCGGATATCGAGCACCACCTGGCAGCCCGCCGCCTTGAGCGTCGCCAGGTGCGACGCCTGCGGCTGGCCCCCCGTGACCACCCCCGGCAGGGGCTCTGACGCGTTCGTGACGCCGGCGATCGCGTCGAGGAGTTGGCTCATGCGCACCCGCGGGGTAGGTTGAGGGCCAATAATAACGGGAGGGGCGGGTGAGGGCGAAGGTCGCGTCGATACTCGTACTGGTTCTTCCGGTATTCCATTCCGCCGCGGCACAGGCGACGCAGTCCCCGCTTCGCATTTCCGGCTACGTCCAGCCGCGCTTGCAAGCCATCGGCGACTCGGCGGGATTCCAGCTGCGCCGGGCCCGCATCGCCGTCGAAGGCAATGTGACGCCCTGGGCGCGGGTGCGCCTGCAGGTGGAGTTCCGCACGTGGGTGACACCCGCCGCCGGCACCAGTCCCGCGGCACAGGCCACGGATCTGTACGTCGCCCTGTCGCAGCGCCGCTGGACGGGCACGTTCGGGCAGTTCCGCGTGCCGCTGTGGCGCGAGAACCTGATCTCATCCACCGTGCTCGAGCTGCCCGATCGCACGCTCGGCTCGGATCAACTCGCGCCATTCCGCGACATCGGCGCCATGGTCGGCTGGACGGACGGTCGTCTCGCGATCGCCGCCGCGGTCACCAACGGCGAAGGCGCCAACGTGGCGAAGAACACCAACAACAAACTGATGTATGCCGAGCGAGGGACGGTTGCCGTCGGCGGCGGAGTCGACCTCGGCGTGGCCGCGGAGGAGAAGACCGACACATCGCGCTGGACCGCGGACGGCGAGTGGAAGCGCGGCCGTTTCCTGTCGCGCGCCGGCTTTCTGCGGCTACACCGCCGCGTCGGCGCCACCAACGCGACCGCGTGGTACGGGCTCGTTGGCTGGACCGTTCGCCCGGAGCACCTGCAGCTCATCGCGCGACTCGAGTCTTACGATCCCAGCGACGCGGCGACCGGCGATCGCACGCTTGCCTACGTCGGCGGCGCGCAGGTATTTCTGAAGGGTGACGATCTCAAATTGCAGCTCTCTTACGGCGTGTACGACGAACAGGGACCGGCCGTGAAGAACAACCGCGCGATCGCGCAGCTGCAGGCGAGATTCTAATGGGCGGCACAGGGCGGCAGCGGGCGGCAGTGGTCGGGGCGATCGCGCTCGCCCTCTGCCGCCCGTTGCCGCCTACTGCCGCCCAGTCTCACGAAGTCCTCCTCGCCACCACCACCTCCACACGCGACGCCGGTCTGCTCGATTCACTGCTGCCGGTGTTTGAGCGCCAATCCGGCTACCAAGTAAAGGTGATCGCCGTGGGCTCGGGCGAAGCGCTGGAGCTAGGACGCCGCGGCGACGCCGACGTGGTGCTGGCGCACGCGCCCGCGGCGGAGCGCGTGCTCGTCGACTCGGGCTACTTCGTGCGCCGCCGGCTGGTGATGCACAACGTGTTTCTCATCGTCGGCCCGCCGGACGATCCCGCGAAAATCCGCGGCATGCCGAGCGCGGTGACGGCATTGCGGCGCGTCGATTCGTTGGGCGCGCCGTTCGTGTCGCGCGGCGACCGCGGGCACGCATTTGCGCGAACTGG
>DATLWA010000263.1:0-2818 GCA_035576905.1 Gemmatimonadales bacterium | reverse complement strand
GACCAGGTGTGGGACCCGGCGCTGCAGCAGACCATCCAGCTGGCCCGCCTCGAGACCAACCAGGACCGCAACAGCACGTGGGGTCTCGACCTGCGTTACCGCCGCCCGCTCGCCACGCCGGGGTGGACCGTGGGCTGGCTGCTCACGGCCAATCGCGTATCCAACGGTCAGGTTCCTGACTATGACGTGATGGGAGTGGCGCGCGGCGCGGGGCGCTCCACGGCCGCCGACATCGGCGTCGGCTTTTCCAAGACTCGGGGGCCCGGCACGTTCGGGATCGATTTCATTCTCGAGCCGATCGCCAGCACGACCTGGAGCGTGTCCCCAACGCCGGCCGTCACGGCGCTGGGCGACACGCTCCCGGCCGGCGCGCGCACCCTGGTGAACCGCTTCCGCTTCGCCAACGCGGTGATGCGTATGGGCGTCGGCCGCACGCCTGCCGCCGGGAAGGTGGTGGGATTCCAGCTGGGACTCGCCGTGCGCGCCGTGCATTACACGCTCGCCCAGCAGGATCTCGTCCAGGGGACGACGCAGCACATGACCCAGGGTTGGCTCGAGTGGTCGCCTACCTGGGGACTGAGTCTGCGTTTTCCGGAGCTGGAGCTGCGCTACGCCGGCCGCGTGACGAACGGCGACGGCCGCACCGGCGGGCAGGTGTTCTTCGCGCCCGGCGTTCGCGCACCCGGCTTTTTCGAGACGCCGGGTGGGCCGGTGTTCCTCACCGGAGTGCACACGGTGACGCACCAAGTCTCCCTCTCCCTGCCGCTGCGCTGAGGCCACCATGACACGCTTCGCGGTGGTGGTCCTCGTGCTCGCGGCCGGGGCTTGTGTCGACGACAGCCGGTCCATCACGCCGCCGGAGTCGATCGACGTGCAGCTGCGCCAGGCGATTTCGCGGAACTACGGCGTGGTGCCGATCGGCGCGATGGCGGCGCAGGACCCGGCGCAGGTTGCGCTGGGGCGCGCGCTGTTCTTCGACAAGATCTTGAGCGGCAACAAGGATGTGGCCTGCGCCACCTGCCATCTCCCGCAGCAGCACTTGCAGGACGGCTTGTCGCTGGCGATCGGGACGGGCGGGGCGGGCGAGGGTCCGACGCGGACGCTCGGGCCGGGACGGCAGTTTCACGCGCGCAGCGCGCCGTCCCTGTTGAACGACGGGCTCGGCCTGTTCTATGTCTTCGCCGACGGCCGCGTCTCCGGCTTCCGCTCGGGGCCGTTCGAAACGCCGGCCGGCGCCGCGTTGCCCGCCGGTCTGCCCAACATCCTCGCCGCGCAGGCGATGTTCCCCGTCCTGAATCGCCAGGAGATGCGCGGCGACTCGGGCGACGTGGACTCACTCGGCGCGCCCAACGAGCTGGCGCAGTACGGCGACAGCCAGCTCACGGAGATCTGGCACGGCGTGATGCAGCGCCTGCTCGCGATCCCCGAGTACGTCACGCTGTTCCACGCCGCGTTCCCCGGCACGCCGGACAACGCCTTGGGCTTCCAGCACGCGGCCGCCGCGATCGCCGCGTTCGAGATGCAATCGTTCACCAAGACCGACTCGCCGTTCGACCGCTACCTCGCCCGCAACGACGCCGCGCTCACCGCGACGGAGAAGCGCGGCGCGCTGCTGTTCTTCGGGACGGCGAAGTGCGCGAGCTGTCACAACGGACCGTTGCTGGGCGGGGACGGCTTCGCGAACACGGGCGCGCCGCAGCTCGGGCCGGGGACGGGCAGCGGCGCGCCGCTCGACTTCGGTCGCGGCGAGCTGCCCAACAACACGTTCTACAAGTTCGCGTTCCGCGTTGCACCCTTGCGCAACGTCGAGCTCACCGCCCCGTACTTCCACGACGGCGTGTATCCGACGCTCGAGGCGGTGGTGCGGCATTACAACGACGTGCGCACGGCCTTGCGGAATTACGACGTGACGCAGGTGGCGCCCGAGCTGCGTCCGCTGTACCACGGCGACGACGCGACGATCACCCAGGTGCTGGCGGGGCTCGACTTCCGGCTGCAGACGCCGCTCAAGCTCACGCCCGCGCAGATCGCCGATCTGGTGGCGTTCCTCAAGTCGCTCACGGATCCGTCGGCGCGCGATCTGTCGCCGATCGTCCCGGCGCAGGTGCCGAGCGGGTTGGCGGTGCCTTAGAAGCCGAACTCCGCCCGCGACGCGAACACCAGCCGGTTCGCGGCATTCGCCGTTCCGGCGCCGACGCTCCACCCCAGCGTCAGCTCACCCAGGCGGACGTCGACGCCGGGAAAGAGCTGGTGCACCTGGGCGCTGGGCGCGAGGGGGTCGGTGAGCTCGCCCCACGCGCCGCGGTATTCCAGCTTCAGCAGGACGCGCGGCGATACCGCGACGCCCACCAAGGCGCTGGGCTCGAACTCCCAACCCTCGGCCTCGCCGCCCGCTTCACCGTCGCCGAGATCCTTCTCCATGTTCGCGTTGAGGCCAAGGCGCACGGCGCCGAACCGTCGCTCGAGGATCGGCGTCAGCTCGACGGTCGGCGACGCGCCGCCGTAGGCGGGGCGGGGTGCCTCGAGCTCGGCGCTGAAGCCGAGGTCGAAGGGGAGTTTCCAGGCCCGCGGGGCGCGCACGCGCGAGCGCAGCCGCCAGCCCGCGTACTCGGCGCCGACGTCCGGCCGGCGCGCGCCGAGCAGGTAGAACGAGGCCTCCCAGTTGGCTGTGATCCCCCGGGTCAGCTCCAGCGCAAGATGTGTCTGATAGCGGGTGGGGGCGACAGTACCCGCGAACGACGACGTGCCGCGCGCCGTGTAATTGAGGTGCGCTTCGAGCTCCCACTCGCCGCGCTCGGCGGTGGCGGCGGGGTAGACG
>DATLWA010000262.1:0-3918 GCA_035576905.1 Gemmatimonadales bacterium | reverse complement strand
GTGCCGGGCCGGGAAGTCTTGAAGCACGTGTCGTTTCACGCGCCCCCCGGCTCGACCACCGCGCTGGTGGGCTCCTCCGGGGCGGGGAAGAGCACGCTGATCGGCCTAGTGCTGGCGTTCAGCCGCCCCAAGGCGGGGCGCATCCTCGTGGACGGTCAGGCGCTCGACGCGCTGCGCCTGGGCGACTACCGGCGCCAACTCGGCGTGGTGTTGCAGGACAATTTCCTGTTCGACGGCACGGTGGCCGAGAACATCGCGTTCGCGCGGCCCCACGCCGCACGGGCCGAGATCGAGGAGGCGGCGCGCATCGCGCATTGCGACGATTTCGTGCGGCGCTTCGAGAAGGGGTACGACACGATCGTAGGCGAGCGCGGCGTGAAGCTGTCGGGCGGCGAGCGCCAGCGGGTCTCGATCGCGCGCGCCATCCTCGCCGACCCCCGCATCCTCATTCTCGACGAAGCCACGTCCAGCCTGGACTCGGAGAGCGAGGCGGCGATCCAGGACGGTCTGCGCTCGCTGCGCCGCGGCCGCACCACGTTCGTCATCGCGCACCGCCTGTCCACCATTCGCAGCGCCGATCAGATCCTGGTGATGGAGGGTGGCGAGATCGTGGAGCGCGGCACCCACACGGAGCTGCTCGCCAAACACGGCCGCTACCGCCAGCTGTACGACAAGCAGTACCGCTTCGAGAAGGACCTCTTCATCAATCCCGGAGAGGATTTCACGCCCGAACCCGAGGCGCCGGCGGTCACCGGGCCCATCACGCCCCCGGGCCGGCTGTGAGCGGGCCTACGCGTCCTTTCCCGGACCATTTTTCTGACCGCGCCGCGGGATACGCGGCGTACCGGCCGGTCTACCCGCCCGCCCTGGTCGACTCCCTGGCCGGCTTGGCGCCGGGCCGGGGACTCGCCTGGGACGCGGGCTGCGGCTCGGGCCAGCTGTCGCTGCTCTTGGCCCAGCACTTCGATCGCGTCATCGCGACCGACGCGAGCGCCGAGCAGATCGCTCACGCCACCGCGCATCCCAAGATCGAGTATCGCTGCGCCCCGGCGGAGGCGAGCGGTCTGCCGGACGCCATCGCCGACCTCGCGGTGGCGGCGCAGGCCGCGCATTGGTTCGACCTGCCGGATTATTACGCCGAGGTCCGGCGGGTCGCGCGCCCCGGCGCGGTGCTGGCGCTGGTCAGCTACGGCAGTGTGCGCGCGGATGCGACGGTGGGGCCGCTGATCGATCAGTTCTACTCCGACGCGTTGGGTCCCCTGTGGCCGCCGGAGCGGCGTCTCGTGGAGGACGGCTACCGGTCGCTGCCGTTCCCGTTCACCGAGATCGCGACGCCGCCGTTCGAGATCCGTGTCGACTGGACGCTCGCCGACATGATGGGATACGTCGAGACGTGGTCCGCAGTGCGCGCCATGGAGCGGGTGGAAGGACGCGCGCCGATCCTCGCCTTCGGATCGAAGCTGGCGCGGGCCTGGGGCGATCCGCGGAGCGCGCGACCGGTGCGGTGGCCGCTGTCGCTGCGCGTGGGGCGCGTGTCGTAACACACGTGAAACGCGCCGCCATGGTGTTCGCCGCGCTCTGCACCGCCGCTGCGCCGGTGGCGGCGCAACAACCTCAGGACACCGCGTTCGCGCGCTTGGTGCGCGAGTACACCACCGATCCGCGCTTCCTGCCCGCGTCGGTCGCCACGCTGCCACTCTCCGCGACCATTCCTTCACCGCAACGCTATTTCGGCACCATCGCCGGCACGCCCGGCGTGATGCATCACAGCGACGAGGTCTACGGCTACTTCCGCGCGCTGGCGCGTGCGACGCCGCGGGTGCGCGTGGAGACGGTGGGGAAGACCGAAGAAGGGCGGGACATCATTCTGGTCGCGATCGCCGACTCCGCCACGATGCAGCACGTCGACGGTTACCGCGCCGCGCTGGCCCGTCTCGCCGACCCGCGGACGGTGCCGGCCGCGGCACGCGACTCCGTGGTGGCCGCGGCCAAGCCGGTCTATTACCTAAACGGAGCGCTGCATTCGGCCGAGATGGGCAGTCCCGAAATGCTGATGGAGCTGGCGTACCGCCTGGCCGCGGGCAACGACGCGGCGCTCGCCGCGATCCGCGACCGCGTGATCACGCTGATCAATCCCGTGAGCGAGCCGGACGGGCGCGACCGCCAGGTGGACTGGTACCTGCACTACACCAAGCCCCGCGCCACCGCCGACGACGGCTTCCCGCGCTCCAGTCCTTTCTGGGGCGATTATGCGTTCCACGACAACAACCGCGACGGCCTGCAGATCTCGCAGGCGCTGACGCGCGCGATTTTCAAGATCTATTACGACTGGCATCCGGTCGTCATGCACGACCTGCACGAGTCGGTGCCGCTGCTCTACGTCTCGACCGGCACGGGCCCCTACAACGAGCACAACGACCCCATCGCCATCAGCGAGTGGCAGCTGCTCGCCAATAACGACATCACCGCGCTCGATGCCCAGGGCCTGCCGGGCGTGTGGACGTGGGCGTTCTTCGACGGCTGGTGGCCGGGGTACGCGATGTGGGTGGCCAACAATCACAATGCCATCGGACGCTTTTACGAGACGATGGGCAACGCCGGCGCCAACACGTACGTGCAGGACCTGTCGGACGACAGCTACGCCGGCGATCCGGTGACGAGCCGGCAGTGGTACCGGCCGTGGCCGCCCACCAAGAAGGTCCGCTGGTCGGCGCGCGACAACGTGAATTATCAGGAAGCGGGCGTGCTGGCATCGCTCACGTTCACGGCCCAGAACGGCCCGACTCTGCTGCGCAACTTCTGGCAGAAGGGCGTGAACAGCATCGCGCGCGGGCGCAGTGAGAAGCCGTACGGCTATGTGATCCCGGCGCTCGTGCGCCAGCGGGATCCCGCGCGCGCCGCGTACCTCGTGAACCAGCTCGAGCGCCAGCATATCGAGATCTACCGGCGGGCGAGCGGCGACTCCGCCGGCGATTTTGTCGTACCGCGCGATCAGCCCTACGGCGACCTCGTCGCCAATCTGCTGGGCACGCAACATTTCCCGCAGACCGCCAAATACCCGCCGTACGACGACATCGCCTGGACGCTCGGGTACCTGTACGGCGTCACTGTCGCCGCTGTGAACGACACGGCGGTGCTGCGCCGCGACGGGCTGGACCGCATAACGGACACCGTCTCGGCGGCGGGCGCCGTCACGGGCAGCGGGCCAGTGTACCTGCTCGCCTATCGCGCGCAGGGGAACGTCCTGCCGGCGCTCTACCGGCTGGTCAAGAACGAGCCGAAAGCGCGAGCGTTCGCGGCGGAGTCATCCTTCGTCGTGGCCAAGGACACGTTCCCTGCGGGTTCCGTGATACTCGAAGGCCCATCGGCTGCCGGCGCGGCGGACCTGGCGTCGCGCTACGCACTACCCCTCGTGGGCGTCGCGGTCACACCCGCGGTCGCGCGCCACGCGCTCGATCTGCCGCGCGTCGCCATCTACCACAGCTGGTATTCGACCCAGGACGCCGGATGGGCGCGCTACACGTTCGAGCAATACGGCGTGCCGTACGCGTCGATCGACAAGGACGACCTGCGGCGCGGCGCGCTGCGCCTGCGCTTCGACGTGATTGTGGTGCCGAGCTTCGGCGGGTCGGCCGCGCAGATGATTCACGGCATCGACACGCGCTGGAGCCCGCTCGCCTACCAGAAGACGAAAGACACGCCCAACCTCGGCACGCCGTTCTCTTCGCCCGACATCACGGGCGGTCCGGGGTTCGCCGGGATGGCCGAGCTGCAGAAGTTCGTGCAGCAGGGCGGTACGCTGATCACGGAAGGCTCGACGGCGACGCTCTTCCCCGAGTACAAGCTCACGACGGGAATTACAGTTGAGGACGCACCTGGACTGTTCGCGCGCGGCACGATCCTGCGCGGCATCATCAG
>DATLWA010000261.1:0-9604 GCA_035576905.1 Gemmatimonadales bacterium | reverse complement strand
CGGGACTGAGGGCTCAGCCGTGCACTTCAACGGCACGGGCTCTTCGGATCCCGACGGTGACGCGTTGACCTATGCGTGGACCTTCGGCGACGGTTCTTCGGGCAGCGGCCCGACACCGAGCCGCGTGTACGCCGACAACGGCGCGTACACGGTTACGCTGGTCGTGTCGGACGGGCAGCTCTCGTCGTCCGCGACGACCACGGCCAACATCGCCAACGTGGCGCCGGTGGTGAGCGCCGTGGCCGGTGCCGAGCTGACGTTGGGTGATCCGTACGCCGCGACCGGTTCGTTCAGCGATCCGGGCGCCGATACCTGGACCGCCACGGTGGATTACGGCGACGGCTCGGGCGCGCAGCCGCTGGCGCTTGCGGGAACGAGCTTCAGTCTGAGCCACACCTACACCGCGTCCGGCACGTTCACGGTGACCGTCACCGTGCGTGACGACGACGGCGGTGTCGGGACGTCGCAGGCGACGGTGGCGGTGCAGTCGTTGCACCAGGCGGTCGCCGCCATGGAGCAGACCGTCCAGGATCTGCAGAATTCGGGTATCCTGAATCCGCCCACGGCCAACAGCTGGCAGGTGGCGCTGAGCAAGATCATGACGAGTGTCGATCAGGGCGATTACGCCACCGCGATCAGCGGGCTGCAGTCGTTCATCACCAAGGTCCAGGCGCTGGTGGACAAGGGCAAGATGTCGGCCGCCGATGCGCAACTGCTACTGGACCCGGCCAACGCTCTGTTGCAGCGGTTGCAGGGCTTGGTGTAACCAGGCTGGGGCAGGCACACAAACGGCCGCCGGGCGAATCTGCCCGGCGGCCGTTTGCGTCGCGGGACTCACTTCAAACGAACTTCGATATCAGCCAGGATCGCGCCCGGCGTCTCGAGAAAGACCACGCTCTTGTGCACCGGATCGCGCCGGATGACCATGCGCACGGGCGGGCCTTTGCCCTTGCCCCGGCCCATGTTGCCGCGGCGATACCACACGATCTGATCGGGGCCCGCCTGCTCGATGCGGACGACTTCGAACCCCTGGTGCGTCAGCACTTCTCTGGTGACGGACACCGCGCGGTCTTCGGAGACCGCGTAGCGCTTCGGCCCGCGGCCCTGAGCGGCCAGCGGCGACGCCGCGAGCAGCGCGAGCGCCACAAAGGCGAATCGTTTCATGTGTCCTCCCCTGCGGGTTAGCGGCTCAGCCACATTTTGGCGATCGTCTGCAGCTGCATGTTGCTCGTGCCTTCGTAAATCGTGCCGATCTTGGCATCGCGGTAGAACTTCTCGACCGGATACTCCTTGGTATACCCGTAACCGCCGAACAACTCCACGCACAGCGATGTCACGCGCTCGGCCACCTGCGACGAATACAACTTGGCCATGGCCGCCTCCATCGTGTACGGCTCGCCGGCGTCCTCGAGCCGCGCGGCGTTGTACACCATCAACCGCGCCGCCTCGAGCTCCGTGGCGGCCTGCGCCAGCTGGAACTGTACCGCCTGGAACTCGGCGACGGGCTTCCCGAACTGCTTGCGCTCCTTGACGTACTTGCCCGCCGCGTCGAGCGCGCCGCGCGCCACGCCGATCATCTGGGCGCCGATGCCGATGCGGCCCGTGTTCAGCGTCTCGATCGCGACTTTGTACCCCTTACCCACCTCGCCGATCACATTCGCCGCCGGCACCTCGACGTTGTCGAGGATCAGCTCCGTGGTGGACGACGCGCGGATGCCGAGCTTGTCCTCTTTCTTGCCGACGCTGAAGCCCTTGAAATCGCGCTCCACGGCGAACGCGGTGATGCCTTTGTACCCTTGCGCGAAATCGGTGTTCGCGAACACGACGTAGAAGCGCGCCTCGGCGCCGTTGGTGATCCACAGCTTGCGGCCTTCGAGCACCCAGGCGTCGCCGCGCCGGGTCGCTTTGGTCTGCAGGCCGAACGCATCCGACCCCGAGCCCGGCTCGGACAGGGCGTAGGCACCCACGACCTCGGCGGCGAGGCGCGGCAAGTAGCGCTGTTTGACGTCGTCGTTCGCCCAGCGCAGCAGCGGCGCGTTGACCAGCGTGTTCTGCACGTCGACGAAGATCGCGGCCGACGCGTCCACCGCCGACAGCTCCTCCACCGCGAGCACCGTCATGAACAGCGAGCCGCCCGCACCGCCCAGCGCCTCCGGCGTCTCGATGCCCATCAGCCCCAGCTCGAAGAACTTCGGGATCAGTGTGGGATCGATGGCCGCGGCCTTCTCCATCGCGGCCGAGCGCGGGCGGACTTCCTGCTCGGCGAAGTCCCGCACGGCGTCGCGGAACATCTGCTCTTCTTCGCTGAGCCGGGTGAGCGGCGTGGCCGACGTCGTGGTGGTCATGACTTCTTGTCGGCTCCGCCCATCAGCATGTCGCGAATGCCGCCCAGCGAGCTCAACATCGCCGTCGCCTCGTACGGCATGTACACCACCTTGTTGCTCTGGGGGCTCGTGACCATGTCCTTCAGCGCCTCGATGTAACGGATGGCGATCAGGTAGCGCGCGGGATCGCCGCCCGTGCCCTTGATGGCTTGCGTGATGCGCTCGATCGCCTGCGCTTCCGCCTCCGCCACCTTGAGCCGGGCGTTCGCCTCGGCTTCAGCGGCGAGGATGCGCGCCTGCTTCTGGCCCTCGGCCTGGTTGATCTCCGACTGCCGGATGCCCTCGGACTGCAGCGTGCGCGACTGCTTCTCGGCCTCGGCGGTGAGAATGGCGGCGCGGCGGTCGCGCTCGGCGCGCATCTGCTTTTCCATCGCGTCGCGGATGTCGCGCGGCGGGTTGATGTCCTTCAGCTCCACGCGGCTCACCTTGGAGCCCCACTTGTGCGTCGCTTCGTCGAGAATCTCGCGCAGCTTGGCGTTGATCGTGTCGCGCGACGACAGCACGTGGTCCAGCTCCATCTCGCCGATCACGTTGCGCAGCGTGGTCTGCGTCAGCTTCTCGATCGCGTCGGGGAGATTCGCGATCTCATACGTCGCCCGCACCGGATCGGTGATCTGGGAGTAGATCAGCGCGTCGATCTCCACCACCACGTTGTCCTTGGTGATCACGTTCTGGCGCGGGAAGACGTAGACCGTCTCGCGCAGGTCGATCTTGTCCGTCCGGAAATGGCGCGCAAACGAATCGCCGGCGGGCGTGACCACCACCTGGTGCCAGTCGATGGCGCGCGGCTGATCCAGCCACGGCACGATCAGATTCAGTCCCGACGCCAAGGTGCGGTGATACTTGCCCAGACGCTCGATCACCATCGTCTGCGCCTGCTGCACGATGCGGATCCCCTTGGCGAGCGTGACCAGTACGAACAGCCCGATCGCCCCCAACACCACGAGTCCCGGAGTCATCCTTGCTCCTCCCGTTCCACCAGCAGCGTCGTTCCGTCTACCTGCAGGACCGTCACTTTCGTGCCCGGCTCGAGCGGCGCGTCGTCCACCGAGACGCCGCGCCAGTCTTCCCCGTCCACCTTCACCCGCCCGGGCCGCGACCCCGCCTCGATCCGCGCCGACACATATCCCGTCTTGCCGATCAGGGCGTCGACGTTGGTGCGAATCGCGGGCGTGCCGTGGTGGAAGCGCCGCAGCAGCATGGGCCGGATGCCGAACAGGCTCGCCAGCGCGCCGCCGGCGAAGCTCAGGAATTCCACCATGAAGTTGGGCAGGACCAGGCCCACGCCGGCCGCCACCAGGGCGCCCAGGCCCACGCTGATCAGCCAGAAGCCGGGCGCGAACATCTCCGCCACGAACAACAGCAGCGCCAGCACCAGCCAGATTTGCCAGTCGGACAAGGGCCTATCTCCCGGGAGGAGGCCGACGGGTCTAAGCTATCGCGCCGCGCGGCCGCCCGCATCTGCAACCATCCGGCGCCGGGGCTCGTCTAACCCCGCGAGGTTCCACCAACCGGCTTCATCTGGAGGAGTCCATGACCACTCGTCTTTCGCTCGCCCTGCTCGTCGCCGCGAGCGCGCTGCGCGCGCAGGCGCCCGAGCGCTTTCCGCTGCCGGGCGACGCCGTCGCCGTCTACAACCTCGCAGGCGTGCTGCGCGTCGAAGCGGGCAGCGGAGCCGACGTGATCGTCGAGCTGACCCGCGGCGGGCGTGATGCCGCCAAGCTGAAGATCGAGACGGGAGCACTGCGCGACCGCAACGCGCTGCGCGTGATCTATCCCGACGATGAGATCTATTACGCGGGCGAAGGCGGCTACGGCAACTCGACCCTCGAGGTCCGCGACGACGGCACGTTCGGCGACGACGGCGACCATCACCGCGGCGGGCGCTTCTTTGGCGGCGGCCATCGCGTGCGCATCTCGAGCCGCGGCGACGGCCTCGACGCCCACGCCGACCTGCGCGTGCTCGTGCCCGCGGGGAAGCGCGTGGCCGTGCACCTCGCGGTGGGCCGCGCCACCATCAGCAACGTCAACGGCACGCTGTTCGTGGACGTGTCCTCCGCCAATGTCAGCGCGACGGGCACCAAGGGCTCGCTCACGATCGACGCCGGCTCGGGCAACGTGGACGTGTCCGACGCGCAGGGCGACGTGAATCTCGACACCGGGTCGGGCGACGTACGCATCACGGGCGTCACGGGCGGCAACGTGTCGCTCGACACCGGCTCCGGCAACGCCACAGGCGAGCGGATTCAGGCCGACGTGCTGTCGGTCGACACCGGCTCGGGCGACGTCGAATTCGGGACCGTGTCCTCACCTGACGTGAAGATCGACACCGGCTCGGGTAACGTGCGGCTCAGCCTCGACGCCAAGCTGACCGACCTCGATGTCGACACCGGCTCGGGCGACGTGACGCTCACCGTCGCGCCTACCATCGGCGGCCTCATCTATATCGACACGGGCTCGGGCGGCATCGACCTGGGCGGGCTCACCGTGCAGGTGACCAAGCTGGAGAAGGATCACGTGGAAGGCCGGATTGGGACGGGCACCGGGCATTACAAGATCGAGACTGGCTCAGGGGAAGTGCGGCTCGTCAAGAGTTAAGTTGATGGTGTGACCGACGCCGTCAGACTCGACAAATGGTTGTGGGCCGCCCGCTTTTATAAGACGCGCGCGGCGGCCACCACCGCCGTGGCGGGCGGCAAGGTGCAGGTGAACGGCGAGCGCGCCAAGCCCGCCAAGATGCTCCATCCGGGCGACGCCGTGCGCGTGCGCCTTGGTCCCTATGAACATCACATCGTGGTGCGCGGGCTCGCGGACAAGCGCGGGCCCGCCAGCACGGCGCAGCGCCTCTACGAAGAGACCCCGGAATCACTCGCGACCCGCCTCAAGCACGCGCAACAGCTCCGCACCACGGCCCCACCGACCTACGACGGCAAGGGGCGGCCCACCAAGCGGGATCGGCGCGATCTGGACCGGCTCAAGGGCGAGTAGCTCCCTTCATCGCGTCTTCGCACGTTCTTCATTCCAGGTCGGCAGTTTTGCTGCATGAGCCAGCGCTGGGTGTACGACCGCGCGCCGCTGCGCGTGTATTGGGAGATCACGCGGGCGTGTGACCTCGCTTGCCGGCACTGTCGCGCGGCGGCCGTGGCGAGTCGCCACCCCGCGGAGCTGCAGGCCGGTGAAGGCATCAGGCTGATCGAGCAGCTCGCGGGCTTCCGGGCGCCGCTGCCGCACCTCGTCCTCACGGGCGGCGACCCGCTGAAGCGAGGCGACCTCTTCGACCTGATCGACGTCGCCGTGACGCTGGGCTTCGGCGTGTCGGTGTCGCCCAGCGCCACGCCGCTGCTCACCCCCGACGCCATCCAGGCGCTGCAGCGCGCCGGCGTGGAGGCGATCTCCCTGTCGCTCGACGGCTCGACGCCCGAGCGCCACGACGGCATCCGCGGCATTGCGGGGACCTTCGAGCAGACGCTCGTGGCGGCGCGCGCGGCGGCGCAGGCGGGCTTGATGTATCAGGTCAACACGCTCGTATCGGCGGAGACACTGGACGATCTGCCAGCGATCTACGAGCTGGCGCGGGAGCTGGGCGCGGCGCGCTGGAGTCTGTTCTTTCTGGTGTCGGTGGGGCGGGGCGCGGTGCTGCGGCAGATTTCGGGCGAGCAATGCGAGCGCGTGATGGGGTGGGCCGTGGACCTGGCCGGGCGGGGCAAGCCGGTGGTCACCACGACCGAGGCGCCGCACTTCCGGCGCATCGTGCGGCAGACGCGGCCCGCGCAGGGCGCCGGGCACGGCGCGGGCGTGCGCGACGGCAACGGTGTGATGTTCATTTCGCACACCGGTGAGGTCACGCCGGCGGGATTCCTGCCGGTGGTGGCCGGGAACGTCCGCGACACGGACCCGGTCACGCTGTATCGTGAGTCGCCGCTGTTCCAGGAGCTGCGCCGGGCCGACCGCTTCGGCGGGCGCTGCGGGCGCTGCGAGTTCCACTGGATGTGCGGCGGCTCGCGCGCCCGCGCGTACGCGGCCACGGGCGACGTGCTGGCCGAGGATCCGCTGTGCGACTACGAGCCGCGCGTGCAGGGGGCGGTGGTCGCGTAACCCGCCTACGTCAGTCCGCCGTCATCTCATCGTAGTGATGCACCCGCACGCCCGTCGCATCGCTCTGCGCCGCCCGGATCATCGCCCGCGCCACCGCCTCCGCGGTGATCGCGCGATAGGGGCGCAGTGGACCGACGAGCAGTGGGGTCAGCGCCTTGAACACGGGTAGCGACAGCCGCTCGAGCGGCCGCGACTCCGCCCGCTCGCCCAGCAACATGGACGGCCGGAAGATGTGCACGGCTGTGAACGCCACGGCGCTCACGTCGCGCTCCGTTTCTCCCTTCACGCGACTGTAGAACACCCGCGACCGCGGATTGGCGCCGATGGCGCTCACCAACAGAAAGCGGCGCGCGCCGGCCTGCTTCGCCGCCTGCGCCAGCGCCACGACGTAGTCGTGATCCACCTTGCGAAAAGTCGCTTGCGACCCCGCTTTCTTGATGGTCGTGCCGAGGCAGCAGTACACGTCCTCGGCGCGCGGCACGAGGTCCGCGATGTGGGCGAAGTCCACCAGCTTCTGCTCCAGCTTGGGGTGCTGCAGCGGCAGGGCGCGCCGCCCCAGGGCGATCACGCGCCCATAGGCGGGCTCGGCCAACAAGAGGCGCAGACAATGGCCGCCGACGAGGCCGGAGGCGCCGGCGAGCAGGGCGATGCGGGGAGCGGGCATGCTCAACAATACGGCCCGCGCAACCATTTCGCCGCTGGGGTCGTCCAACGCACATGCCCCCCGTCAGGAGACTTCCGCCTATGCCGCGCCTCACGCTCGCCGCCGTAACCATCGCCCTCGTTGCCGCCGCGCCGCTCGCCGCCCAGTTCGACCCCGATGTCTGGCTGGCGCAGTGCCGCCGCAACAAATGGAACGACGACCGTCCCAAGTACTGTGAGGTCCGCGAAACGGGCATGCGGCCCGCGCGCGGCGCGCTGACCGTGGACCCCGGCCAGAACGGCGGTGTCGCGATCCTCGGCTGGGACAAGGACAGCATCGCCGTGACCGCGAAGATCGAAGTGCAAGGGTACTCGGACGCCGAGGCCGCCGACCTGGCGCGGCAGATTCGGATCGACGCGTCGGGCTCTAGCATTCGCGCCACGGGCCCCGCGCCGTCGGGCCGCCGGCAGTATTGGTCGGTGAGTTTCGACGTGTACGTGCCGCGGCACAGCGACCTCACGCTCTCGACCGAGAACGGGCCGCTCTCGATCGAAGACGTGGTCGGCACGATGGACCTGTCCACGGAGAACGGGCCGCTCGAGCTGACCGCCGTCGGCGGCGCCGTGAAAGCGCGCGTGCAGAACGGGCCGCTGGGCGTGCGGCTCGATGGCGCGAAATGGGAGGGCGCGGGACTCGACGCCGAGACGGTCAACGGGCCCGTGGACCTCGAGATTCCCGAGGGCTACTCCGCCCGCCTCGAGACCGGCACCGTGAACGGGCCGATGAGCGTCGGCTTCCCGATGACGGTCACCGTTCAAGGGCGCATCACCCAGCACCTGAGCACCGTTCTGGGACAGGGCGGGGCGCTGGTGCACGTCGCGACGACCAACGGACCGCTGACGATTCGCAGACGCTGAGCCGCTGGCGCGGGTCCCCGGCTCCGGCGAGTTTGTCCGACATGACGATTCGCGGGGCCCCGGGCCCCAACGCCCCGTTGTTCGACGACCAGGCCCGCCGCTACGACGCGGTCCTGGTCGTGTCGTTCGGGGGTCCCGAGGGTCCCGACGACGTGCTGCCGTTTCTCGAGAACGTCACGCGCGGCCGCAACATCCCGCGCGCCCGGCTCGAGGAGGTGGCACGCCATTACGCGCGCTTCGGGGGCGTGAGCCCGCTCAACGCGCAGAACCGCGCGTTGATCGCGGCGCTGCGCGTGGAGCTTGCGGCCCACGGTCTCGAGCTCCCCATCTACTTCGGCAATCGCAACTGGCGGCCGTATCTCACCGACACCGTGCGCGACATGCACGAGGCGGGCGTGCGGCGCGCCATCGCCTTCGTCACATCGGCGTTTTCGAGCTATTCGGGTTGCCGGCAGTACCGCGAGGACGTGATCCGCGCGCTCGATGCCGCCGGTCCCGGCGCGCCGGAGGTCGACAAGTTGCGCGTGTTCTACAATCACCCGCGCTTCATCGCGGCCAATGCCGGGCAGCTGCGCCAGGCCGTCTCGGCGCTCACGCCGGAGCAGCGGGCCCGTGCGCACGTCGCGTTCACGGCGCACAGCATTCCCTGCACGATGGCGCGCACCGCCGGCTACGAGCGGCAGCTCGCCGAAGCGGCGCGGCTCGTGGCGCAGGCGACGGGCACCGCGACGTACAGTCTCGCCTACCAGAGCCGCAGCGGGCCGCCGCAGGTCCCCTGGCTCGGCCCCGACATCCGCGAGCACCTGCCGGTGATCGCGGCCACGGGGGCGAGCGCCGTCGTCGTGCACCCGCTGGGATTCATCTCCGATCACTTGGAGGTCCTGTACGACCTCGACGTCGAAGCCAAGGCGCAAGCGGCCGAGCTGGGCCTGCCGTTCACGCGCGTCGCGACGGCGGGGACGGCCCCAGAGTTCCCGCAGATGATTCGCGAGCTGATCGTGGAGCGCATGGCGGGCGGGACGGCACGCGCCGCGCTCGGCGAGCAGGGTCCGTGGCATGAGATCTGTCCGCTCGATTGCTGTCTGCCCTAGATTCTTCGCATGCTCTCCCAAGCCCTCCAACACAACCCGTTGCTCGCCCTCGCCACGTTGTTCGCGGCGGGCGTGCTGACGAGCCTCACGCCTTGCATCTATCCAATGATTCCCATCACGGCGGGCGTGATCGCGGGAACGGCGGGATCCGACGCGTCGCGCCGCCGCACGGTGGGGCTGACGTTCGCCTACGTGGCGGGCCTGGCCTTGCTCTACGCGCTGATGGGTCTCGCGGCGGGGCTGTCGGGCCAATTGTTCGGCACGGTGGCCTCGAATCCGTGGGTGCGCTTCGCGGTCGGGAACCTCCTGCTCGTCTTCGGCCTTGCCATGCTGGACGTATTTCCGGTAACGGCGCCGCAGCGCCTGGTGCAGTGGGCTGGCGGGCTGGGCGGTGGTTCGTATCCGGCGGTGTTCTTGCTCGGCGCCACCTCGGGCATCGTGGCGGCGCCTTGCGGCGCGCCGGCATTCGCGGCG
>DATLWA010000260.1:0-8285 GCA_035576905.1 Gemmatimonadales bacterium | reverse complement strand
TCACGCCATAAATCAGCACGACGCGCTCGAGCAGCTCGTCGGGCAGATCGAGAAATGACGGCGCCGCGCCGTCGCCGTAGTGAATGCGGCGGTAAATCTCGTCGGCGATCACCCACACGTTCTTCTGATGCGCCCACTGCGCGATCGCCTTGATCTCGGCGTGCGTGTACACCGCGCCCGTGGGATTGCAGGGCGAGCAGAGAATGAGCCCGGTGGCGGCGGGCAGCATGCGCTCGAGATCGCGCACGCTCACCTTGAGACTCCACTCGGGATCACCCGTGATGAGCACCGGCCGCGCGCGTGTGAGATGAACGATCTGCGGATAGGACACCCAGGCCGGCGACGGCACCGCGACCACGTCGCCGGGGCCGAACAGCGAGAAGCAAGCGTTGAACACCGACTGCTTCGAGCCGTTGGACACCACGATGCGGTCGGCGTTGACGGGCCGGCCGCCCGAGAGCAGGGACAGATGCTTGGCGGCCGCGGCCCGCAGCTCGAGGATGCCCTCGTTCGCGGGGTAACGGGTCTTGCCGTCGCGAATCGCCTTGATGCCCGCCTCGGCGGGAATCGCGGGTGTCGGGAAATCCGGCTCCCCGGCGCCCAGGTCGATCACGTCTTCGCCCGCGGCCCGGCGGCGTTTCGCTTCCTGCGAAATCGCGACCGTCGCGGAGGCTTCGAGGTACTGCAGATTGGCGGAGAGGCCGTCGGTCATGGCGTGGAATCTAAACGGGCCGCGAGCCAAGCGAGACTCTCGCCCACGTGCGCGCGCCAGTAGCGCCAGTCGTGCAGGCCCGGCCACTCGGCGTACTGGTGCGGGACCCCCATCGCCACGAGCTCCGCGTGGAACGCCCGCGACTCGTCGATCAGGCCATCTTCGGTGCCCCCATCGACGAACAGCGCGGGAAACGGCCCGCCTGCGGCCTGTAACCGCCGGGCGAGGCGCGCCGGATCGTGCGCCAGCCAGCCGGCGACGTCGTCCCCGAACACCTGTCCGTTCGCCGTGCGCGTCCACCGCACCGTCCCCCGCATCGAGTCCAGCGAGGCGAAAAAGCGCGGCGGCGGCGCGAACGGATGCGGCCCGGCGTACAGCGGCGACAGCACGCCCGAATGGCTCGCGGCGGCGGCGAATTCGTCCGGATGCGTCAGCGCGAGTGCGATCGCGCCGTAGCCCCCCATGGACAAGCCGGCGATCCCGCGGTGGCGACGATCGGCGCGGGTGCGATAGGTCGAGTCGATGTGGGCCACCAGGTCGTGCGCGACGTAGGTGCCATAGCCGTCGCGCTCCGTGCAGTACGTCGTCCCGCGGCGATCGAGCGTCGTGTCGGCCATGCATGCGGCGTACGTCTGCGGCTCGGCCCAGTCGGTGTACCAGCCGTCGTCGCCGTCGGGCATCACGAGAATCATCTCCGGCGCGCCCCCCGCGAACACTGAGTCCGCCACGCGATCGATTTCCGCGAACGACAGCCAGTCGGACTCGCTGCCGCTGTAGCCGTGCAGGTAGTAGGCCACGGGATAGCGGCGATTGCCGCGGGCGTACGACGGCGGCAGGTAAATCAGATAGTGCTTTGGTACGCCCAAAGCCTGTGAGTAGAAGCTCTCGACCCGCACCTGGCCGTGACGAACGGACCCGGTGCCGAGCATGCACAGCAGTCCCAGCATTGCCTTTGTCATACGTCGAAGCTACCATCCTGTCCGTTCTGTCGCCCTTTGACAACCGAGGATCGTGTGATGGGTTCGCCTGAATTGCGCGCCGCGCTGGAGCGCGGCCGCCGCGCCGTGCTGGTGCGGCCGCCAGCCGTGGAACATGCCGCCGACATCTGGGAGCTGCTGCCCCAGCGCGCGCTGATCGTGTGCCCGGATCGCGCCACCGCGGTCCAGTTTGCCGACGCCGCTCCCGCGGACCGCCACGTCCACGCCATCACCAGCCTCGGTCGCGCCGCCCGCCTGCTCAAGGCCCATGGCGCTGACGCCATCGCCGGCACCCTGCCCGACCTCACCGCCCTCGTCGCGCAATCCGCGTTGAAGCCCGAAACGTTCGAGCTGATCGTCGTGGCGTGGCCGGAGAACCTCGTCGCCCACGATCCGCTCGCGCTCGACACGCTGCTCGCCGAAGCCAAGGACGCAGGCAGACTCTTCCTCTCCTGGGATCCCGTGCAGCTCGGTGCGGTGCTCGAGCAGCACGCCCATCGCGCGCCGGTGTTCGGCGACCTGCCGATGGGCGAGAACGCCCGGCCGCTGGGCCCCATCGCCCCCGCGCGCTACACCATCGTGTCGCCCGAGCGCCGCGCCGCCGCGCTGCGCGAAGTGACCGACGCGCTCGATCCCACGCCGTGCGCCGCGTGGCGCCGCGGCGCGGACGCGCCGCCCGCCGGAACCGTGGCCGTCTGTCTCGATCTCCCCGACCGCGCCGAATTCACCGCGCTGGCGCGCGAGTCCGCGCCGGTGCTGGTGCTCACCGCGACGCAGCTGCCCTATGCTCGCACGCTCGCCCTGCCGCTCGATCCGCTGCCGCTGCCCTGGGCGCTGGAGCGCGGCCGCGCCGCCGCGGCCGAGCTGCGTACGCGCCTGGCCGAGCGCATCGCGGCGGGCGGCTTGGGCGCCGAGCTCGCGGTGCTGGAGCCCTTGTTCGACCGTTTCGATCCCGCGGAAGTCGCGGCCGCCGCCTTGGCGCTGCGCCGCGAGCCGGGACCTGCACCCGCGGTGGAGCCCGCGAAACCCTGGATCAAAGTGTGGGTCGGCGTGGGCAAGCGCGATCGCGTGGGTCCCAAGGACCTGGTCGGCGCGCTGGTGAAGGAAGTGCAAGTCGACCGGACGCAGTTGGGTCGCATCGACGTCACGGAAGCATTCGCGATCGTGGAAGTGGCGCCCGGCGCGGCCGAGCGGGTGATCGCGGGGCTGGGCCGCGTGACGTTGCGCGGCAAGCGCGTGACGGCGCGGCTCGATCGCAGCGGGAGTTAGGTCCCGAAACGCCGACGGGCCGCCCAGCGGGGCGGCCCGTGACCAGCGACTGCGACAATCGTCTGCTTACTTCTTCATCGTGTTGACGGCCATCTTCAACTGCTTGCCGGCGCGGAACGCCGGGGCGATCGACGCCTTGATCGAAATCACGCCGCCCGTCTTCGGGTTGCGCCCCATCCGCGCTGCGCGCTTGCGTGCTTCGAAATTGCCGAAGCCCGTGATCTGCACCTTCGCGCCACGCTTGAGCTCGCCGGCGATGATGCCCTTGTCGTCAAACAGGGCTTCGATCGCGCGACCGGCATCGGCCTTGGACATCTTCGTCCGCATGGCCAGCGCCGCAGTCAGCTCGGCTTTGTTCACTTCGGTCTCCTTGTGAAGGGTCGCTTCCAGAAAACTCAAGCCCGATGCCCCTTTTCTCGGGGGGGCCCCCGAAAACCCTCATAAGACCGGCATTATTATGGGATATACCCCTAAAAAGCGCAAGTTTACTGGACTTTCTCGACACCCAAGAGGCCGGACATCAGCCGCAAGCGACCAGTTGAGTTCCCAGACGCCAAGTTGCAAGTGGTTGCCAGATGTTCGGTTGGCAGTCATGACGGAGTCGAACTGCAGCCCGGCCGCTTGGAACCACTGATAACTTGGCGTCTGGGAACTACACTGGTCACTGCCCTCTCCAACACTGGAGTCTTGTCTGTTTCACGGTACGCGCCCCGGCTGGATCGAGGTCATCTCCGGCGTCATGTTCTCCGGCAAGAGCGAGGAGCTGATCCGGCGCGTGCGCCGCGCCGTGATCGCCCGGAAAAGCGTCCAGGTCTTCAAGTCGCACCTCGACGCGCGCTACGCCGGGCTCTACAGCGTCACGTCGCACGACGGCATATCGGTCGAAGCTGCGCCGATCGACTCGTCGGCGGAGATCGTGCGCCAGATCCGGTCCGGCACCGAAGTGGTCGCCGTGGACGAAGCGCAGTTCCTCGACGACGCGATCGTGGACGTGGCCAACGATCTCGCCGACAAGGGCGTGCGCATGATTCTCGCGGGCACCGACGTGGACTTTCGCGGCCTGCCGTTCGGCGCCATGCCGACGCTGATGTGCGTCGCCGAGGTGGTCGACAAATTCCAGGCGATCTGCGTGGTGTGCGGCGGACCGGCGACCCGCAACCAGCGGCTCGTCAACGGCCAACCCGCGCCGTGGGACAGCCCCACCATCATGGTCGGCGGGCGCGAGTCGTACGAAGCGCGGTGCCGGCATTGCCACAAGGTCCCCAAAGCCGATGCCGATCAAACGGCACTGCTGTAATTGTTGAACATCGGCCTCACCGGCAACATCGCCGCCGGGAAGTCCAGCGTCTCCGGGTTGTTTCGCCGCTGGGGCGCCACGATCCTCGACGCCGACGAGCTGGCGCGCGACGCCGAAGCCCCCGGCTCCGTCGTCCTCGCGGCCATCGTCAAACGCTTCGGCAAGGGCGTACTCGCGCCCGACGGATCGCTCGACCGCCCCGCCCTGCGCAGCAAGGTCATGGGCGACGACGCAGCGCTTGCCGGATTGAACGCGATCGTCCATCCTGCCGTGCGCGCCCGCCGCGACGAGCTGCAGCAGGAAGCCCGCCGGCGCGGCGACCTGATGGTCGTCAACGACATCCCGCTGCTGTTCGAGGCGCTCGATCCCGCGCTGTTCGACGTCATCGTCCTGGTGGACGCGCCGCTCGCGGTGCGCCGCACGCGATTACGGGCGCTGCGCGGGCTCGGCAACGACGAAGCCGACCGCATGCTGGCCGCGCAGATGCCGGCGGAGCGCAAGCGCGAGCGCAGCCAACACGTGATCGAGAACGACGGTGATCTGGCCCGGCTGGAGAAGCGCGCCCGCGTCGTATTCGACGAGCTGCGCCGCCGCGCCGCGGCCCAGGCGGCCGGACGGGCCGGACGGGTCCTGGTGCTGGCGAGCGTGGACGCCAAAGACGAAGCGGCCGATCTCGACGCCGTCGCCGCGCGGTACCAAGACGCTCAGGCCGTCGTGCGGCGGGTATCCGGCAAGGCGCCCGTGATTCGCAAGGCGTTGCAGCCCGACGCCCCCGCCGCGATCGTCGCTACGCCGGCCGCGGCGGCGGGCGCGCGCGAAGCCTGGCTCGCCGCGGGCAGTCCCGGCGACCTGCTGACGCTGGGCGGTGATCCCGATCCGCTGGCCGTGCGCCTCGACCTGCGGCCCTGGGGTCGCGACCGCGCGCTGCTCGGCGCCGACGACGCGAGCGGCCACGCGCCGCGCGACGACGTCTTCCCCGCCCTCAACCCTTTGCCTTGACAGGGGTTGAGGCCACCGATAACCTTTGCCCCGCCATGGCCAACATTCCGAAGGACCTGCGCTACACCAAGGACCACGAGTACGTCAAGCCGACGGGCGACAAGTCGGTCGTCATCATCGGCATCACGGATTACGCCCAGGGTGAGCTCGGCGACGTGGTCTTCGTGGAGCTCCCCAAGCCCGGCACCAGCTTCGATCGGGCGGCGGTGTTCGGAACCATCGAGGCGGTGAAAGCCGTTTCGGAGCTGTACTGCCCCGTCTCGGGCACCGTGGTCGAGGCGAACGGCGCGCTCGAGAAGGACCCGGCCGTCGTCAACCGCGACCCTTACGGAGACGGCTGGATGATCAAGCTCAAGGTGAAAGACGCCAAGGAGCTGGATCAGCTGCTCACGAGCGACGCGTACGGCAATCAGATCGGGAAGTAATTGCCAATTCCTTTAGCGACACTGACGCACGCGGACCGCTTTGCGGCCCGTCACATCGGCCCCACCCCCGACGACGTTCGCGCCATGCTGGCCGAGCTGGGCTACGAGTCTCTCGACGCCCTCATCGACGCGGTGGTGCCCGACGATATCCGGCTGAAGAAGCCGTTCAATCTGCCGCCCGCGAAGAGCGAAGACGACGCGCTGACGACGCTGCGCGCGCTGGCCGCCAAGAACCAGGTGTTCCGCTCCTACATCGGCATGGGCTATGCCGACTGCATCACGCCGCCGGTGGTGCTGCGCAACGTGCTCGAGAATCCCGGCTGGTACACGGCCTACACGCCCTACCAGGCGGAGATCGCGCAGGGGCGGCTGGAGGCGCTGCTCAACTTCCAGACCGTCGTGGCGGATCTGACCGGGCTGGAAGTCGCCAACGCGTCGCTGCTGGACGAGGCGACGGCGGCCGCCGAAGCGATGCATCTCACCGAGGCGTCGACGACGCACGAAGGCCGGGCGACCTATCTGGTCGACGAGCATTGCCACCCGCAGACCATCGCCGTCGTCCAGACGCGCGCCGAAGCACGCGGTGTGGATGTGGTGGTGGGCGACCCCAAGACCTTCGCGTTCAAGCCGGGCGTGATCGGTGCGCTGGTGCAGTATCCCGCGACCGACGGCCGGCTCGAGGACTACCGCCAGCTGTGCGAGCGCGCGCACGCCGCCAAAGCGCTCGTCACGATGGCGACCGACCTGCTGGCGCTCACGCTGCTCGTGCCGCCCGGCGAGCTGGGCGCCGACATGGCGGTGGGCAACTCGCAACGCTTCGGCGTGCCGCTGGGGTACGGCGGTCCGCACGCGGCGTTCTTCGCGACGCGGGAAGAGCACAAGCGCTTCCTGCCGGGCCGCATCATCGGCGTTTCGAAGGACCGCGCCGGCCGGATGGGGCTGCGCATGGCGCTGCAGACGCGCGAGCAGCACATCCGGCGCGAGAAGGCGACGAGCAACATCTGCACCGCACAGGTGCTGCTCGCCGTGGTCGCCGGGATGTACGCGGTCTATCACGGTCCCGACGGCCTCAAGAAAATCGCCGAGCGCGTGCACGGGCTCGCCGCCGTCCTGGCCGAGGCCGTCCGGCGGCTGGGCTTCAAGGTCGTGCACCCCGCGTTCTTCGATACGATCGTGGTCGAGGGCGAGGAGGGGAAGATCAAGGAAGCGCTCGCGGGAGCGCGCCGCCGGCGCATCAACCTGCGCGCGCTGTCGGGCACGCGCGTGGCGATCGCGCTCGACGAGACGACGACGCTGGACGACGTCGCCGACGTGGCCAGCGCGTTTGCCGTCGGCAAGGCGCTGCCGTTCCAGCTCACCGACCTGGCCGCGACGGCCAAACGCGCCATCCCCGATTCCTTCGCCCGCACATCCCACTACCTCACGCATCCGGTCTTCCATCGCCATCGCTCCGAGACCGAGATGCTGCGCTACTTGAAGCAGCTCGAGGACCGCGATCTCTCGCTCACCTCGGCGATGATCCCGCTGGGCTCGTGCACCATGAAGCTCAACGCCACGACCGAGATGCTGCCCGTGACGTGGCCGGAGTTCGGCCGCATCCATCCGTTCGCGCCGCGCGATCAGACGCAGGGCTATCAGGAGATGTTCGCGCAGCTCGAGGGCTGGCTGGCCGAGATCACGGGCTTCGCCAGGGTCTCGCTCCAACCCAACGCCGGCTCGCAGGGCGAGTTCGCAGGGCTACTGGTGATCCGCGCGTACCAGAAGGCGCGGGGTGAAGGCCACCGCACCGTCTGCCTCATCCCGATGTCGGCGCACGGCACCAATCCGGCGAGCGCGGTGATGGCGGGGTTCGAGGTGGTCGCGGTGAAGACGGCGGCCAACGGCAACATCGACGTGGACGATCTCAAAGCCAAGGCGGCAGCGCACGCCAAGGATTTGGGCGCGCTCATGGTGACATATCCGTCCACGCACGGCGTGTTCGAGGATACGATCAAAGAGGTGTGCCGCATCGTGCACCAGCACGGCGGCCAGGTGTACATGGACGGCGCCAACATGAACGCGCAGGTCGGCCTGTGCCGGCCCGGCGACATCGGCGCCGACGTGTGCCACCTCAACCTCCACAAGACGTTCTGCATCCCGCACGGCGGCGGCGGCCCCGGCATGGGGCCCATCTGCGTCGCGTCGCATCTCGCTCCGCACCTGCCCGATCATCCGGTGGTACCGCTGGGCGTGGAGAAGCCGTGCGGCACCGTGTCGAGCGCGCCGTGGGGCAGTCCCTCGATCCTGCCGATCTCCTGGGCGTACATCGCGATGATGGGCCGCGACGGGCTCACCGAGGCGACCAAGATCGCGATCTTGAACGCCAACTACATCGCGAAGCGGCTCACGGGCCAGTTCGGCCTCGTGTACGCGGGCCAGCGCGGCCTGATCGCGCACGAGTGCATCGTGGAGACGCGCGGCTTCAAGGCATCGGCCGGCGTGGAGGTGGAGGACATCGCCAAGCGGCTGATCGATTACGGTTTCCACCCGCCGACGGTCTCCTTCCCCGTCGCGGGAACGCTGATGGTGGAGCCGACCGAGAGCGAGCCCAAGGCGGAGCTCGATCG
>DATLWA010000259.1:0-6861 GCA_035576905.1 Gemmatimonadales bacterium | reverse complement strand
AAAACTACAAAAACGGCAGGGCCACGGGGCAAGGATTTTATTCCTATCCCAATCCCAGCTTTGCAACCCCGGACTTTTTGCGAAATCAATAAAAATTATGTGATCGACGGGCCGAAGAGGGAAACTACCTTGCTGTTCGATTGCATCTGGTCACAGATTTTATAGCATGTTCCTGGCAGTCTTCTTAGCTTCGGCCCATCCAGATTTTGGGGCCTCGGCGATTCTGTTTCGAACAGCCGCTGAAAGTCTCCGGCCAGGCCCTGGCCAGTAGCCCTGGCTTACGCTGTCAACACTTTTGTCCCTGAATTCAAATACGGACAACTGGGTTCATCACCACGGACGGAAAGAAGGAATAAATGCTGGCGGAGAGGGGGGGATTCGAACCCCCGATAGAGCTTTTGACCCTATAACGGTTTAGCAAACCGCCGCCTTAAGCCACTCGGCCACCCCTCCACAGTCGTTTTGCGATCGGCGACGGGAACATTACCCGCTCGGGCGGGGACGGGGCAAGCCTTGTGGGCTGGCCGGTCGTGGGTCATGCTACTTGTCGGCCGGCCGGCGGAGCGAACCCACGACCACAGGAGTCCCACATGGCGGAGAGCGTCTACAAAGTCATCGACCTGATCGGCACGAGCACGGAGTCCTGGGAGAAGGCGGCGGCGGCGGCGATCAAGCGCGCGTCCAAGACGCTGCGCGATCTGCGCGTGGCTGAGATCGCGCAGCTCGACATGGCGCTGAAGGACGGCAAGATCGAGAGTTATCGCGCCAAGATCCGGGTGTCGTTCAAGTACGAAGGCGCATGACCGCGCGGCTCGCGCTCGCGGCGTTGCTCGTGACCGCACCGCTCGCCGCGCAGGCGAATTCCGACGCGCGGTTGGAAGCCCTGCGCCTGTTTCGCCCGGGGCAGATGTTGCGGCTTCATGTGCGCCGCGTGGGCACGCTGCACGGTGCGTTCGTGCAGTTCGACAGCACCACCCTCTTGGTGCGCGACCGGTTCATCGGGCGCAATCTCCCGATCCTCGGGATCGATTCGATCTGGCGGCGCGAGAACCACCGTACGCAGGGCACCGTCGTGGGGTTGATCGCGGGCGGCATCGCCGGCGGCCTGTTCGGCGCGTTCTTCGGTAACACGACCTGCAACTGTCCCAACCCGGCGAGCGGACGCTTCGCGGTGCGCGGTGTAGTGCTCGGCATGTCATTCGGCGCCGTGATCGGGACAGTCGCCGGCGGCGTGGTGACGCGCTGGGAGCGGTGGTATCCCTGACGGCGCTCGCCGCGCTGCAACGCCGCATCGTCCGCTGCCGCCAATGCCCGCGCCTGGTGCGCTGGCGCGAGCGCGTGGCGCGAGAAAAGAAGCGCGAGTTCCGGGATTGGGACTACTGGGGCAAGCCGGTGCCGCCGTTCGGCGATCCGCGCGCCCGGCTCCTGGTGGTGGGACTCGCGCCCGCGGCGCACGGCGGCAATCGCACGGGCCGTATGTTCACGGGAGACTCGTCAGGCAACTGGCTCTACGCCGCACTCCACAGGTTCGGCTTCGCCAACCAACCCACATCGACCCGCCGCGACGACGGTCTGCGCCTACGCGACTGCTACATCACCGCGGCGGCCCGCTGCGCGCCGCCCGCCAATAAGCCCACCACAGGCGAGCTGAACCGCTGCCGGCCGTACCTCGAAGCGGAGATCGAGCTGCTGACGCGCGTCCGCCTCGTGGTGACGCTAGGACGGATCGCGCATGAAGCCTTCCTCAAGGCCAAAGGATTGGGCCGGCTGCCGTTCGGCCACGGCGTCGAAGCCACGCTGCCGGACGGCACCGTGCTGATCTCGTCCTATCATCCCAGCCGCCAGAATACGAACACCGGCAAGCTGACGCGCGCGATGTGGGAGCGGATCTTCCAGCGCGCCCGAGCGCTGCTCTAGCGCTCGAACCGCTGCGGTTCCATCCGCGCCAGCACGTACAGATTGCGCGCGAACCGGCCCACCAGCAGCAGCAGCATCCCCAGCGCCAGCCCGCCCACGATGCGATCGGCCACCACGATGATCGGCAGCCGGCCCGGTACGTTCACCGCGAGCCACAGGGCGGCATTCGACAGCACCAGGATCAAACGCACTTCCGTGGGGCCGAGCTTGCCGTAGGAAATCTTGAACTTGCCGAACACGTGCGACTCGAGGTACACGTTGATCGACAAGACCAGGTAGAGCACCACCAGCCCCAGCGCCAACCCGAAGTGCACGAACGGCGACAGGCCGATCCCCAGCCCGATCACCGCCGTCGAATACGCGTCCACGATGTGGTCCAGGTAGTAGCCGTAGCGCGGCCGCTCGGCGCCGCGTACCCGCGCCAGCGTGCCGTCGAGCGAATCCCCGAACCAGTTGACGAGCAGCATCGCGCTCGCGGCCCAGAGCCACCCCGGGTGGCGGCCGGCAAGCGCATAGGCGATGCCGGCGCCGGTGGCGCCCAGCACGCCCAGCACGGTGAAGTGATTGGGCCGCCAGCGCCGCGGCACGCGCAGCGCCACCGCGCGCAGCAGGCGCTTCTCAGGCTCGGCCAGCAGGAACGTCAGTTCGCGGTTGGACGTGGCCATGCGAGCATCCTCAGGGAAGGGATGAGCAGCAGGACGAACACGAGCGCCAACAACCAGGCCGGGATGTGGATGACGATGCCGAGCCAGGCGAGCAGGGCGTAGCGCGGCAGGCGGCCCGCGGCGACGGCGGCGACGTAGCGGCCGAGCGGGTAGCCGTGGGTGAACGCCATCGCCTTGAAGGGGAAGAACGGCAGCGGCGTGAGGCCGGAGAGCGCGATGATGGCAAAGGGGGCGCGGCCGAACGCTTTCAGCAAGCCGGGGGTGCGCGCCCGCCGCGCGGCGAGCCGCTGGACGAGCGGGAGGAACAGGCGGTGGTCGACGAATGCGGCGAGTACCGTGCCCGCCGTCGCCACTACCGCCGTCACCCAGATACCGACTCGCGGTCCATACCACACGACCACCGGTTCGTGCGGCACCACGGCCAGCGCCACGTTCGAGATGAACGCGTAGGCGAAGAGCGCGAGGAGCATCAGCACGTGCCATCGCAAGAAGGGGGCCGCCTCGCGCCGCAACACTGCGACGCGCGCGCGCCCCCGTTGTGCACTACCGACACGCCGTCCCTACACGACGGCGGTCGAAGCGACACGTCTACCGCATCAGCGCAGCTCCGGTGGGCCGCCGATGTTCTGGGACGTGTTGCGGAAGATCGAATCCTGAACCGCCAGCGCCCGCGCCGCGAGCGCCGGATTGGTTTTCTGGAGCAGCGGCGCCGTGTACTCGAACGTCAGGCCGTAGAGCGTGAGGATGCCCTCCGACGGCCGGTCGATCCAGCCGTGGGGCCGCTGGCGCGCGGCGGTGTGCGCGTGGTACACCTCGAACAGCAGCGACGCGGTGCGGTTCACGTTCACGAAGCCGAGCTGCGGCACCAGCTGAATCGAGTCGTTGGGTACGAGCGCCTTGTCGCTCAATTTGCGCACGAATCCCTGGCCCTCGAGGTAGCCGGTCAGGTTGAACTGGTCGGCGTAGGCGCCCACGGTGCGCGAAAACGTGACGGGCCGGCTCCCCAGGTGATCCTGAATCGCGGTCAGGACGGCGATGTCCGCCTGTTCCAGCCAGGGGTGGCCGATCAGCTGCGGGTCGAGCGTCACCTGGATCTTGCCGAGGTTCGCGAGCGTCGGCTTGTCGAGCGGATAGGCGAGCTGCAGAGAATCCATCTGCAGCGCCGTCCAATGAAACAGCGGCGTGGTCGGTTTGGGCCACTCTCGCCCCCGGTAAATCGACGGCGCCTTGGACGGATCGAACGTCGCGAGCGGGCGGCGCTGCAGCTGCTTGAGGTACCACGGCGTGTTGGCGAGCGACAGGTTCAGGACGGTCACGTCCTGGCGCACGCCTTCCACTTCCTGGGCGTACCACAGCGGGAACGTGTCGTTGTCGCCCGCCGTGACCAGAATGCCGTAGGGCTCGACCGACTGCAGGATGTCCCAGGCGAAGTCGCGCGCCAGCGTCTCACCCGCGCGCGACGCCGTGACGTGGTTGCCCCACAGAGGAATCAGCGCCACCGCCGCGAGCGGCGTGGCGGCGGCCCAGCGGCGCGCCACGTCGGGCACGCGCTCGGCCAGCCCCTCCTGCAGCCACTCCATCAGGGTGGCGATGCCCATGGCGACCCAGATGCCCCAGGCCGCGAACGACGCGATGTAGAAGTAGTCGCGCTCGCGCACCTCGCGGGCCAGCTGGCGGTCGGGGTACTGCGAGAAGCCGTACTTGAAGTTCAAGTAGAAGATCAGCGCGACCGTGAGCGTGAACATCAGCGTGGTCATCGCGGCGGCGGAGCGCTTGTCGGCGCGCCAGTGCCGTACGGCGCCGATGGTGGCCAGGAAGGCGAAGATCACGGCGAGGCCGCGCTGCACTTCGCGGCTCCAGTCGTGGCCCCATTGCCACGAGAAATACTGGATCCACATGCCCACCTGCGCGGGCAGCGTGGCCTGGCGGAACGTGATCGGCGGCTTGCCGTACTGCACGCGGTGGATCACGTCCCAGAACGCGTTCCACGTCGTGGCTTCGCCCTCGTTGATGCCGGGGTAATGCACGGCGCGGATCGGCAGGAAGATGTAGACCGACACGCCGGCGAGCGCCACGCCCAGGGCCACGAGCGCGAACCGCGCGTTGCCCGCGTACATCGCGTAGATCAACGCAGCCACGTAGCACAGGCCGAAGAAGATGAGCGGCTTCCAGCCTTCGAGTCCCAGCCCCACCACCATCAGGAAGACGGCGCTGACGGAGAAGAACTGCGACCACTCGAGGCGCCGTTCGGGCTCGCTCGCCGGCCGCTCGGTGCGCAGCGGGGGGAACAGGTACACCATCACGACGGACCCCGCCAAGACGCCCAGCATGTGGTTCGTGGCCGTGAGCGCGAGCAGGTACAGAATGAAGAGCAGGTGGTGATCGTGCGACTCGCCCGCGGGCTGGTCGTCCCAGCGCACGATGAGCCACAGGGTCAGGGCGATCGAGCAGACCGCCAGCGTGTACACGTGCTCGTTGACGATCGACTGGTTCCACACGGTGAATGCCGTGGCGCCGCAGATCGACCCGGCCAGCGCGGCGATGCGCCGCGGCCACTGCGTGGGCACGAACGCGCGCAGCCAGCGCTCGCTCACGAGGAAGAAGAACCCGGCCGCTCCGGCGCTCGCCAGCGCCACGAACAGATTGATGCGCGCGGCGTACGAGGCGTAGAACGGGATCATCGCCCAGACGTGCGCCATCAGCGAGAACAGCGGATTGCCGGGCGGATGCGGGATCCCCAAATCGTAGGCGGCGGTGATGAACTCCGACGTGTCCCAGAACTGCGTCGTGGGCGCGAGCGTCACGATGTACAGGACCAGGGTGCCGAGGGCGACGAGCGTCGCCATGAGATACGGCGGACGCTCGGCGAGAATGGCGGAACGGTCGTTGGTCATCAGTCTTCTGGTTAGTGTCGGAACTTGCGTGTGCCCGTGAACACCATGGCCAGCCCGTGCTCGTCGGCCGCCGCGATCACTTCCGCGTCGCGCACCGAGCCGCCCGGCTGGATGATCGCCGCGACGCCCGCCTCCGCCGCCTCGTCCACCCCGTCGCGGAAGGGGAAGAACGCGTCGCTCGCGAGCGCCGCGCCTTTGGGATCGTGGCCCTGCTGGTGCGCCTTATGGACCGCCAGAAACGCCGCATCCACCCGGCTCATCTGTCCCGCGCCGATGCCGATCGCCGCCTCGCCCCGCGCCAGCAGAATCGCGTTCGATTTGACGATGCCCACCGCCGCCCAGGCGAATCGCAGATCGCTCCATTCTACACTGGAGGGCTGGCGTTTGGTGGCCACCTTCCAGCCGGTCTCCTCGACCGCGTCGTAACGGAAGCGGTCCTGGGCCAGAAACCCCCCGCGAATGCGCTTGAAATCGAGCGCCGGCGTGCCGTCGGGGCGGGGCAGCCGCACCACGCGCAGGTTCTTCTTGACCCGCAGAACGGCCAAAGCGTCATCCGCGAACGCCGGCGCCACCACCACCTCCACGAACAGGTCCTGCATCGCCTCGGCGGCCGCCCGGTCCACGGTGCCGTTGAAGGCGATCACCGAACCGAAGGCCGACGTCTTGTCGGTGGCGAACGCCCGGGCGTAGGCATCCGCCGGCGAGCTGCCCAGCGCGATGCCGCAGGGCGTGGTGTGCTTGATGATCACGCAGGCGGGCCGCTCCGGCCACGGCGAGACCGCGAGCACCGCGGCGTCCACGTCGATCAGATTGTTGAACGACAGCTCCTTGCCGTGAAGCTGTTCCAGATCGCGCACGCCGTGCGGCTCGTCGGTGGCGTAGAGCGCCGCGCGCTGGTGGGGGTTTTCCCCGTAGCGCAACGCCTGTGTGCGCTCCAGCACCAGCGCCAGGCGCTCCGGCAGCGCCTCGCTCGAGCGGCTCAAGTAGGCGGTGATGGCGGCATCGTACGCCGCGGTGTGCGCGAAGACCTTGGCCGCGAGCGCGCGCCGCCGCTCGGGCGCCACCACGCTGCCGCCCTGCAGCTCCGCCAGCACCGGCGCGTAGTCGTCGGGGTCCACGATCACGATCACGTCGGCGGCATTCTTTGCGGCGCTGCGCAGCATCGACGGGCCGCCGATGTCGATGTGCTCGATGGCCTCGGCGTCGGTGACGTTGGGCCGGGCCACCGTTTCCCGGAACGGATACAGGTTGACCGCGACCAGATCGATCGGCGTGATGCCGTGCTCGCGCATCGCGCGCACGTGGCCGGCGTCGCCGCGCTTGGCCAGCAGGCCGCCGTGCACCTTGGGGTGCAGGGTCTTCACGCGGCCGTCCATCATCTCCGG
>DATLWA010000258.1:0-3532 GCA_035576905.1 Gemmatimonadales bacterium | reverse complement strand
ACCGCGGTGAGCCGTCGTCGGATACGGTGGCGCTGCGCGCCGCCGTGGTGGCGAGCGGCGAGACGGTACTCGTGGATGACGTGACGCGCGACGAGCGCGTGGCCGATGCCCCCCTCGACGTGCAGACGCTGGTAATCGTGCCGCTGCGCTTCGGCGACGCGGTGATCGGCACGCTCGAACTCGAGCACCACAAGCGCCGCTCCTACCGCCGCACCGACATTCTCACCATCACGACGTTCGCCAGCCAGCTCGCCACCGCGATTCACATCACGGACCTGCGCCGTCCGCTGGCGGAGACGGTCGAGCGGATGACGCGGCAGCTGCAGACGCTGGCCCGCACCACGGTCGCCCTGCGCCAGGCAGCCGGCGCCGTGGCGACGGCGACCGCGGCGATTCTGGCCGGTGTGGTGGCGGAGGAGGGGGAGATCGCCGGCGGGCTCGAAGCAACGGAGAACCTGGCCCAGGTGTCCCGCCGCGTGTCGGAGGACGGCGTCGTGGCCGCGACCGCGTCCCACGCGGCGAGCGAGGCGGCCCAGCGGAACCGCCAGCGCATCCGCGACGCGATCGAGCGCCTGGTCGCGCTCAAGTCGTTCGTCGGCGAGAGCTCCGCCAAGGTGCAGGAGCTCGGCGCGGTCAGCCGCCGGATCACGGGATTCATCGCGTCCATCCGCGAGCTGGCCGACATGACCAACCTGCTGGCGCTCAACGCGGCGATCGAGGCGGCGCGCGCCGGGAAACACGGCAAGGGGTTCGCCGTGGTCGCGGACGAAGTGCGGCGGCTTGCCGAGCAGAGCTCCACCGCCGCGGTCGAGGCGGGAGAGCTGGTGCAGGACGTGCACCGCGAAGTGGGCGAGGTGGTGGAGCAGATGCGGCGCGGGCAGGTCTCGGTCGGCGGCGTGGAGGACGTGTCGGCGGCGGCGCTCGAGGCGCTGGACGCCATCGTGGTGGCGACAGGCGACGCCACGGCCCACGCGCAGCGCATCGCGGCGGCGGCGGGCGAGCAGGATCAGGCCTTCGCCCGGCTGCGCGAGCGCATCAATGCGGTGGCGAGCATCGCCGGGAAGAACCGTGTCGAAGCGGACGACGTCGCCACCCGCGCCAAGGAGGCAGCGCTGGGGCTCACCGAGCTGGAGCGCGCTACGCGCGAGCTCGAGCAAGTGGCCACGATGCTGCGCGAACTGACGCGCGGCTTTGCCAGTGTGACCTAGGACGTTAGCATTCCCGCCATGACGACCGCTCCCGTGTACGTGGCCCTGGGATCCAACGTGGGCGACCGCGCCGCGCACCTGGCGTTCGCGCGGGCGCGGCTGGCGCAGCTGCCCCAGACCCGCGTGCTGGCCGTGTCGACCGTGGAAGCGACCGAGCCGCTCGGCGGCCCGCCGCAGGGACAGTATCTCAATCAGATGGCGTTGCTCGAGACGGCGCTCGAGCCGGCGGCGCTGCTCGGCCACCTCCTGGCGATCGAGACGGAGCGGGGCCGCAACCGTGCCGCGGCCGTGCGGTGGGGGCCGCGCACGCTCGATCTCGACATCGTGCGCTACGGCGATCGCGTGATCGCGGAGCCGAATCTGACCATTCCGCATCCCGAGTTGCCGCACCGCGCATTCTGGCAGCGCGAGCTGGCCGAGCTCGAGGTCCTGGTGCCGCATGGCTGACGCCCCCAAGCCCGTCACGACGCTGGGCGTCGTCGCCATGAAGGCGAAGGGCGAGCGCATCGTCATGCTCACCTGCTACGACGCGCTGTTCGCGCGGCTGCTCGACGCCAGCGGCGTCGACATCCTGCTCGTGGGCGATTCGGTGAACGAAGTGCTCGCTGGCCAGCCCAGCACGCTGTCGGCGACGCTCGACCAGATGATCTATCACACCAGCATGGTGCGCCGCGGCACGCAGCACGCGCTGGTCGTCTGCGACATGCCGTTCCTCACGTATCAGGTGTCCACCGAAGAGGCGCTTCGCAACTGCGGCCGCGTGATGGCCAAGACGGGCTGCCACGCGGTGAAGCTCGAAGGCGGCCGCCCCGTGGCGGCGACAGTGCGCGCGCTCGTGGACATCGGCATCCCGGTGATGGGCCACCTCGGACTCACGCCGCAGTCGGTGCATGCCCTGGGCGGCCACCGCGTGCAGGGACGGGACGACAAGTCCGCCGCCCGCCTGCACGACGACGCCAAGGCCCTCGAGGACGCGGGCGCGTTCGCGATCGTGCTGGAGCTCGTGCCCGCGCCGCTCGCCGCCGAGATCTCGAAGTCCCTGACGATCCCCACGATCGGCATCGGCGCGGGACCGGGTTGCGACGGGCAAGTCCTCGTGCTGCCCGACATGCTCGGCCTGAACGACCGCTTCAACGCCAAGTTCGTGAAGAAGTACGGCGACCTGGCGGGCCAGGTACGCGACGCGGTAACGCGGTTCGCGGGCGAAGTGCGCTCGGGGAAGTATCCGGACGCGGATCACTCCTTCCAGCAGTAGCGATGCAGGACATCATCGCGCTCGACGCCATGCGCGCCTGGTCGCGCGCGGAGCAGGCGCTGGGGCGGCGCATCGCGTTCGTTCCCACCATGGGGTTTCTCCACGAAGGTCACCTGCGCCTAGTCGATCGCGCGCGCGAGCTCGCCGATCGCGTGGTGCTGAGCATCTTCGTCAATCCGCTGCAGTTCGGTCCCACCGAAGACTTCGAGCGCTACCCGCGCGACCTGCCGCGCGATCGCGCGCTGGCGCAGGGCCGCAACGTCGACGTGCTGTTCCTCCCCGAGCGCGCCGCGATGTACCCGGCCGAGCCCGTGGTGCGCGTGACAGCGGGCGCGAGCGGCGACGTGCTCGAGGGAGCGGCCCGGCCCGGCCATTTTGCCGGCGTGCTCACCGTGGTACTCAAGTTGTTCGAGATCGTCCGGCCCGACGTCGCCGTGTTCGGCCGCAAGGATTACCAGCAGGCGACGCTGGTGCGCCGCATGGCGGCGGACCTCGATCTCCCCGTCGTGATCGACGTGGCGCCCACCGTGCGCGAGCTCGACGGGCTCGCCCTGTCCTCACGCAACGCGTATCTCGCTCCCGCAGAACGCCGCTCGGCCCTCGCCCTGTCGCGCTGTCTGCGCGCCGTGGAGCAGGCGTGGCGCGGCGGCGAGGCGAGTGCGGCGGCGTTGACGCGGCGCGGCTTGGAGGTCTTGAGCCAACCCGGCGTGCAGCCCGAATACGTGGCGCTGGTGGACGAGCGCCTCCAGGCGGTGGAGCGTGTGGGAGCCGCGACCGTCGTGGTGGTGGCCGCGCGGGTGGGGAAGACCCGGCTGATCGACAACGTGGTGCTGGGCGACGGCGTCGCGAGCGACGTGGCCGTGCGGTCGTGACGCTTCCCAGCTGGGCCGTCGTCACGCCGGCCCGCCGGGCCCACATCGAGCGCGTCGCGGCGTTGCTGTCACAATGGGCCGGCGCACTGCACGTAGCGGACGCCGAGCGTGCCCGGTGGCTGAAAGCGGCCTGGTTGCACGACGCCCTGCGCGACGCGCCGTTGCCCGACGAGCTGGCCCACGGATCCGTGGCCGCC
>DATLWA010000257.1:0-2833 GCA_035576905.1 Gemmatimonadales bacterium | reverse complement strand
GTCCACGAGGAGGTAGCCCTTCCCCGGCCGCTTGGCCTGCGCCTCGTCGCGCAGCTCGCCCCAGGGATTGGTGCTCACATACTCGAGCGCGCCCGGGTACCACGCGTTGGCCGCGACCTCGTGCGCCACGTGGTAGTGGCCGAGGGCGACGTAATCCCACTGCGCAGCGCCGAGCTCGGCGCGCGTGATGACCTGCCCGCCGTACTCGGCGATAGTCGGATCGGTCCCGATCAATCCCTCCATTTCGCCGTGCAGCAACAGGATATTGACCGCGGCGCCGCGCTCGGGCCGCAGCGCCGGCCGTTCGGGTTGCGCCAGCGCCTGGTGGGGCACGGCCAGCACCGCGCAGTCGAGCTTGGGGAACGTGAGCCGGCGCGCCGTGTCCACCACGACCTCGACCCCCAGCGCTTCGTACAGGCGCAGGATGGTGCCGGTCTCCGTGGAGCGCGGTGTGTCGTGGTTGCCGGCGATCATCACGATCGGCGTCTCCGGCAACGCCGCGTGCACGCGCTGCAGCTGCTGGAAGAGGAAAAGAATCGCCGCATTGGTGGGGCGCACGGAGTGGAAGACGTCGCCCGCGATCAGGATCAGATCGGGCTGCTGCTCGAGCACGTCGTCCACCGTGCGGCGGAACGCATCGGCCACGTCCGCTTCGCGCTGGTTGGTGCCGCGCGGCGTCAGCCGGTCGAACTGCCGGAACCCGAGATGCAGGTCGGCGAGATGCGCGACCTTCAGCCTTTCCTTAATACGGCTCCTCCGAGATCGGTTTGAGCGGCGGCACGCCGCGGCGCTCCCGTGGCGCGTCGGTCGTCACCCGGCTGCCCAGCGCCTTGCGGAAATATGCGAGGGGGTCGGCCGGCCGCGCGCGGCGCGTAGCCGCGAGCGCGCGGCGCACGTCGTCCTGATCGCGATCGGCCACCAGGTCCTTCACCACGTTGGGCCGGATCGCCCGGTCCATCCCCACGAGCAGCCGCGCCACGGCGTCGGGGAACGGCAGGTCCGGCGTGAGCGGAAACCGCTCCATGCCGTCCCGCCCGCGCAGCACCGCGGGGCGCGGAAACCGCACGAAAATCGGCTGCGTGAAGTGCGGGTGCCGCACCATCAGCTCGCCCACGGGCAGCGTCGCCAGCTTGATCTTGGTCGCGGGCGACAGCACCTGATACCCCGGCGTGGCCAGCTCGTCCATGTCCATGCGGCCGAACACCTGCGTGGCCGCGTTGCCGACCACGCGCCGGTGCACCTGCGAGCGGAACTGCTCCGCCCCGAACAGCACCAGGCCGAGGTAGCGGCCGCGCTCGGAAATATCGAGCAGCATCTTGCGCACGTAGGTGTCCTGGCCGTCGCCCGGGGCGTACTTGTTGAGCTCGTCCACGAACACCACCACGGCGTCGACACCCAGGTCGCGCCGCTCCAGATGCTCGCGCAGCTGCGACACCACGCGCGCGAATACCAGGTCCTGGCCCAGCGGGTCGACGTTGGCGATATCGATCACATAGACCGCGCGGTCCTCGATCTTGCCCCAGGGCAAGTCGTTGGACGGCCCGTCGTCGGTGACGAGGCCCTTGCAGCGCGTCGACACGTTGGACAGACGATTGCGGACCTTGCGGATCGTGGCGATGTGGTGCGTGCGCCAGCTGTCGGAGCCGCGCCCGTGCAGCTCGAGCCCGTCGAAGATGGCGCGGAACAGCGCCTCCAGGTCGGCGAAGGTTTGCACGCGGTGGCGGCCCACCAGAGGATCGTCGAAGTCCTTGTTCAACACGCGGTCGGCGAGAAAGTCGATGAACGCGTCGGCCTTGGCGTCGATGTCGTCGCGATTGAGCAGCACTTCGGCGAAGTCGAGGACTTCGCTCAGGCCCCAGACCAGCGGCTCGACGTCGCCCACCAGATCGGGATGCGTACGCAGCGTGTTGAGATTCACGCCGTCGGCCTTGAGCGGCGCGTAGTAGCGGACCTTGTCGAACGGCCCGGCGGCGACGCCGAGTCGCGCGTAGCGGCGACGGTCTTCTTCGTCGAGTGCGCCCGGCTGGTCGAGGAAGCAGAGATCCGAGCCCTTCACGTTGAAGCACACGGCGGCCACCTTGCCGCGGTGTTTGGGAAAGTGCTGGAAGATCGACGCCAGCAGGAACTCGACCGCGCTGGTCTTGGTGGCGAGCCCCGAGACGCCCGAAATGTTCAAGTGCGCGGCTTCGGGTCCCAGCAGGAAGTCGGCGTCCAGGTACACGGGCGACTCGAGCCCGCCCGACGTGTAGAGCCCCACGGGAATGGCGGTGGGCTGCGCGTTGTGGAGATAGGCGTCCATGCGCAGCGCGCGCGCGATGTCGGCGTCGTTCGCCACGAACACCCGCGCGATCGGCACCGGTTGCAGCGGCTCCTCCGGCTCCTGGCGCAGCACCGCCGCGGTCCACAGACGGATTTCCTGCCGCACCGTCGGCGCGTCGGCGGCGCGCGCCGGATCGCCCTCGGCGCCCACGACGTCGTGCAGAGGTGTCGCCAGGTCGGAGTAGGCAAACCCATCCGTCACGACGCCGTACACGACCCGCTCATCTCCCTGCTCCCCGCTCCCCGCTCCCTGAACCTTGACGATCGCCCCGATACCGACGGTCGTCTCGTTCGCCGTCCAAAAATGGAATTGGTGCGGGGTGGCGGGCTTGAGCTCGGTCGCGACGACGCCGCCGATGGGAGTGGGAGCAGCGTCCGGCTTCTGAATCATGAGCCTGTGCGCGGCAGACGGGACGCGAACGCCGGGAGCAGGTCTCGGGGCGCGCGCGACCGCAGATACGTCTCCACGTCGTGTATAGGATACAGTAACCGGTCAAAGCGCGCGTCGGGCGTG
>DATLWA010000256.1:0-5545 GCA_035576905.1 Gemmatimonadales bacterium | reverse complement strand
TCCGGGGCGTCGCGTCCTGCACGAAGCCCCGCCACTCGAGTTCCTTGAGGAGGTCGGTCATGGCGCGGAATCGTACTGCGAGCGGCCGGATGCTGGCAAGCAGGTTGGCCCTTCACTAGGTTGTCACGCATGGCGTTCGTGACGTCTCCCGTTCCCGCCCCGCTGCCGGCCCGCATGCCCGTGCTCACCCGGGCGTGGTGGTTGTCGTGGTGGCACGATCCGATCCGCCGCGGCAAGGCGATCGCCTTCACCGTCCTGGCGGTGGCGTTCGGGGGCGGCCTGTCGTACGGCTCGTGGACGCGAGTGTGCGCCGCCGAGCGCTGCCCGTCCATCTCGCGCCTCGTCGGTCCCTCGGGCACGCCGCAGCAGACCTCCAAAGTGTACGCGGCCGACGGCCGGTTGATTTCGGAGCTGGGCGGCGAGCGCCGCACCGTGCTGCCGCTGGCGGAGATTCCGCTCCAGGTCCGCCAGGCCTTCATCGCGACCGAAGACAAGCGCTTCTACAATCATCACGGCATCGACTACATCCGCATCCTGGGCGCGCTCAAGGCCAACGTGCTCACGCTGGGCTACAGTCAGGGCTTCTCGACCATCACGATGCAGCTGGCGCGCAATGTGTTCCCCGAGAAGCTCACGCGCGAGAAGACGCTGATCCGCAAGCTCAAGGAAGCGCGCATCGCGATCGAGATCGAGCACAACTTCCCCAAGGACACGATCCTGCAGATGTATCTGAATCAGATCGACTTGGGGGCGGGCGCGCACGGCGTCGAGGCGGCGGCGCAGATTTATTTCGGCAAGTCGGCGCGCGACCTGAACCTCGCCGAGGCGGCGACGCTGGCGGCGATCCCCAAGGCGCCGGGCACCTACAATCCGCGGCTCCACCCCGACCGCTCGACGCGGCGCCGCAACGTGGTGCTCAACCTGATGCGCGATCAGGGTTACATCTCGTCGGACGAGTGCGAGCTGTGGAAGGCGTACCCGCTCGTGCTCACCAGCCAGCGCACCAATTACGGCGACGTGGCGCCGTACTTCATCGAGTGGCTGCGCCAGGATCTGGAGAAGCGTTTCGGGCGGGAGCTGTATGAGGGCGGGCTGCGCATCTATACGACGCTCGACCTCGACATGCAGCAATCGGCCGAGCGGGCGATGCTGTCGCAGCTCGACGCGATCGAGTCGGGCGTCTACTCGCCCAATGGGAAGTTCACCGGGCACCAGACCTACCGCGAGTACATCGAGTCGGCGCGCGCCGATGAGGATCACGGCGGGTTCACGCCGTACCTGCAAGGTGCGTTCATCGCGATCGACGCCAAGACCGGCTACATCCGCGCCCTGATCGGCGGCCGCGACTTCGACGACTCCAAGTTCAACCGCGCCACGCAGGGCCAGCGCGCCGCGGGCTCGACGTTCAAGCCGTTCGTGTACTCCGCGGCGGTACGTGCCGGTCACCCGGTCACCGAAATTCTCGACGATTCGCCGCTGACGGTACCCGTGATGCAGAAGGATTCCACACCGTGGAATCCCAAGGACGACGACGACACGACGCTCGGGCCCATCCCGATGCGCCGCGCGCTGTTCATGTCGCGCAACCTCGCCACCATCAAGCTCGGTATGCAGCTCGGCGAACAGACGGTGATCGGCGAGGCGCGCAGCTACGGCATCACGACGCCGATCTTCTCGGCGCCGTCGCTCCACATCGGCGCCAACGCGGTGTATCCGATGGAAATGGTGTCGGCCTACACGGCGTTCGCGAACCTCGGCACGCGCACCGAGCCGATCGCAATTCTGCGGGTGGAGGACAAGTCGGGCCACATTCTCTACCGCAACGACACGCCGCGCAAAGACGTGGTGATGGACCCGGCGCACACCTGGCTCGTCGTCGACATGATGAAAGACGTGATCAAGCAGGGCACCGCGTTCACGGCCGTGTGGAAGGCGGGGTTCCAGTATCCCGCGGCGGGCAAGACCGGCACCACCGACACCTACACCGACGCGTGGTTCATCGGTTACACCACCGACCTCGTGGCGGGCGTGTGGGTGGGCTACGACTTGCCGACGCCGATCATGCAGCACAACGCGGGCGGCGGACGCATCGCGGCACCGGCGTGGACGGCCTTCATGCGCGACGTGTACGACCGCCGCTCGCCGCCCGCCGATTGGGACCGGCCCGACTCGCTGGTCACCCGCGAGGTGGACTGGTCCAACGGCTACATCGCGACGCCGTTCTGTCCGCAGACCGTGCGCCATTGGGACTGGTTCTACCCGGGCACCGAGCCGACGCAGTCCTGCCCCGTGCACTCGCCGTTCGGCTCGGGTGTCACGCCGTGACGACCTAGCGGCGCGTGCTGCGCGTCCGCGCGGGTCGCGTGTACCCGGTGACGGCGCCGCCGCTGGACGACGGCGCCGTTCTCGTTGGCGATGACGGGCGGATCGCCGCCGTCGGTCCCAACGCCAGCGTTCCCAGTCCCCCCGCGACCGAGCTGCTCGAATACCGTGACGCCGTGTTGGTCCCGGGTCTGGTCAATTGCCACACCCATCTCGAGCTGACGCACCTCGCAGGTCAGAACCGCGAGGACGATTTCACCCGCTGGATCCGGCGGGTGCGCGAGCTGAAGCAAGAAACCAAGCCGGAGCAGTTCCTCGCGGCCGCCACGCAAGGCGTGCGCGACTTTTGGGCGCGCGGCGTCACCTGCGTTGCCGACACCGGCGACTCGGGCGCCCCGCTTCACGTGTTGGCGGAACTCGGTGGCCGCGGGATCTACTATCAGGAGGTGTTCGGCCCCGACCCGGCGCAGGTCGAGGAAAGTATGGCGGGCCTTCGAGTGGCGGTGCACGCGCTTCGCCCCTTGGCCACTTCGCAGCTTCGCCTCGGCGTCTCTCCTCATGCCCCCTATACCGTCAGCGCTCCACTCTATCGCGCCGTCGCACAGTACGCGCGGAGCGAGCACCTCCCGGTCGCCGTGCATCTCGCCGAGTCCCGCGCAGAGTCAGATCTCGTGCGCGACGGGGCAGGGCCATTCGCCGATGCGTTGGCGCGCCGCGGCATCACGTTCGACGCGCAGCACGTGTCGCCCGTCGAGTACCTGCATCGGTTGGGTGTTCTGGATCGCGCCCTGTGTATCCATTGTGTTCAGATCGACACCATGGACATCGAATTACTGAAGGCCGACAAGGCCGCTGTGGCGCACTGTCCGCTGTCCAACCGCGCCCATCATCACGGCACGGCTCCGCTCGCCGAGTTGCGCCGTGCCGGCGTCCCGACGGGTCTCGGCACCGATTCCGTCGTGAGCGTGGGCGAGCTGGATCTCTGGGCCGAGGCTCAGGCAGCCGGGCTCTCGGAGCAGGACGCCCTGCACATGCTCACTATTGAAGGGGCCCGAGCTTTAGGCTGGGAAACGGAGATCGGCTCGTTGGAGGTGGGAAAGGCGGGAGACCTGGCGATCCTGACCGGCCTTGGCCGCCCATTGCCGCCCCCTGCCGCCCTGTTGACTGTGGTCGCCGGGAAGGTGGTCAGTAGTAGATTGTCTGCATGAAACCGCAGCGCCACGCGGCCATTCTCAAGATCGTTCAACGTCAGACCGTCGCCAGCCAGGAGCAGCTGCGGGAGCTGCTCAAGGCCGAAGGCTACGACGTCACCCAGGCGACGCTGTCGCGCGACATCGGCGAGCTGGGCCTCGCCAAGGTCGCTTCGCCCGACGGCGCCTCGCATTACGCCCCGCCGCCCGAAGGGGGCGGCGGCGTGCGCCCGCACCTGGAGCAGATCCTGCCCACCATGCTGATGTCGCTCGACGGCGTGGGCCCGCTGCTGGTCCTCAAGACCTCGACCGGCGCCGCCCAGGCGCTCGGCCTCGCGATCGACGGCGCCGGCTGGCACGAGGTGATCGGCACCATCGCCGGCGACGACGCGGTGCTCGTCATCACGCGCAGCGAGCGCGCCCGCCGCGCCATTCAAGTCCGCGTCAAGGAGCTTTCCGGCCTGCCGGGGTAGGCCATTGACGTCGTACTCGCCCACCTGTATTTATATGCAAGTCAATGCATAAACCTACAGGAGCGCGTTGATGGGACCTCTGGTGGTGCTCGCCTACTCGGGCGGACTCGATACGTCGGCGATCGTTCCCTGGCTGCGCGAGCAGTACGGCGCCCGGGTCCTGTGTTTCGCGGCCGACGTGGGGCAGGGGGCGGAGCTCGACGGCCTGGTCGACAAGGCCAAGCGCTCGGGTGCCGTCGACTGCGTGATCGAAGATCTGCGCGAAGAATTCGTGCGCGACTTCGTTTTCCCCACGCTGCGCGCCGGCGCCGTCTACGCCCGCACCTACCTGCTCGGCACCTCGATGGCCCGGCCGCTCACCGCCGCGCGCCAGGTGGCCGCCGCGCGCCGCGCCGGCGCCCAGGCGCTGGCCCACGGCTGCACCGGCAAAGGCAACGATCAGGTGCGCTTCGAGCTCACCTACGCCGCGCTCGCGCCCGATCTGCAAGTCATCGCGCCGTGGCGTGAGTGGGACTTCCAGGGCCGCGAAGATCTCATCACCTACGTGAAGGCCAAAGGCGTCCCGGTCCAGGCCACGCTCGACAAGCCGTACTCCACCGATCGCAACCTGTGGCACTGCTCGCACGAGGGCGGCATCCTCGAGGATCCGTCGCTCGAAGCGCCGGAGCACATCTTCGTGATGACCGGCGACCCCACCAAGGCGCCCGACTCACCCGCCATGGTGCAGATCGGCTTCGATGCGGGCACGCCCGTGTCCGTCGACAATGAGCCGCTCGGTCCGGTCGCGCTGCTCGAGACGCTCAACGATCTCGCCGGCGCGCACGGCGTCGGCCGCGCCGATGTCGTCGAAGACCGGCTGGTCGGCATGAAGTCGCGCGGCGTGTACGAGACGCCGGGCGGCACGCTGCTCTACGCCGCGCACCGCGAGCTGGAGCAGCTGGTGCTCGACCGCCGCACGCTGCGGCTCAAGGACGAGCTGGCGCTGCGCTACGCCGACCTGGTATACGACGGCCGCTGGTGGAGCCCGGAGCGCGAAGCGCTCGATGCGGCGATCGCGAGCACCCAGCGCCACGTCACGGGCACCGTGCGGCTCAAGCTGTTCAAGGGCAACACCACGGTGGCGGGGCGCGAGAGCCCGTACGCGCTGTATCAGCCGTCGTACGCGACGTTCGGCAAGGACAACGTCTACAACCAGAAGGACGCCGAAGGCTTCATCCACCTGTACGGTCTCGCGACCAAGATCGCGGCCGGGCTCGATGCCGAGCGCGAACGCCGCATCGGCGCCGCCGCCGACTGATGGCTGACTCGCGTCCGCCGACCGAAACGCCGCATCAGATGTGGGGCGGGCGCTTCGCGCTCGGCCCCGCCGAAGCGCTCGACGCGCTCAATCGCAGTCTCCCCGTCGACCATCGCCTCTGGCCGCAGGACGTGACCGCCAGCAAGGCCTGGGTGCACGCGCTCGGCCGCGCCGGGGTGCTGACGCCGCCGGAAGAAGCGCTGCTGCTCGACGGCCTCGATCGCGTGGGCGAGCGGCTCGCCGACGGCGCCGCCGTGGGCGCG
>DATLWA010000255.1:0-4168 GCA_035576905.1 Gemmatimonadales bacterium | reverse complement strand
TCGTGACGCTTCCCAGCTGGGCCGTCATCACGCCGGCCCGGCGGGCCCACATCGAGCGCGTCGCGGCGCTGCTGTCACAATGGGCCGGCGCACTGCACGTAACGGACGCCGAGCGTGCCCGCTGGCTGAAAGCGGCGTGGCTGCACGACGCCCTGCGCGATGCGCCGTTGCCCGACGAGCTGGCGCACGGACCCGTGGCCGCCGAACGGGCGCTGCGCGAAGGGGAGACCGATCGCGGCGTGCTGGACGCGGTGCGCTATCACACCATCGGCTACGCCGGTTGGGACGACGTCGGCCGCATGCTCTACATGGCGGACTTCCTCGACCCGGGGCGCGAGTTCGACCGTGAGGGGCGCGCGGCGCTCGCCGCCCGCGTGCCGGCCGAGCGTCAGGACGTGCTGCGCGAGGTCGCGGGGCGACGCATCACGTGGATCGTGCGCTCCGGCTGGGCGCTGCCGCGCGAAACGGTGGAATTCTGGAACGCGCTCGTTTCGGTCTGACCGCGGTCCTGCTCGCGCTGAGCTGCGGGCGGGGCCGCGCGGCGGGCGGCGCCTACACCGTACCGGGCGACGGCGCCGACCGCGTCCAGGTCGAGGTGCTCAACGCCTCGGGACGCGCCAGCCTGGCCCGCGTCGGCACGCGGGTGCTGCGCCACGGCGGCATCGACGTGGTGAGTTTCGGCAACGCGCCGGCGACCGTGGGCGTGCTCGATTCTACCGAGATCGTGATCCGGCGCGGGCCGGCGGTGGTGGGCGAGCGGATCCGGCGCGTGCTGGGGGTGGGGCGGGTGCTGGTGAAGCCCGACTCGACGCTACTCGTCGACGCCAGCGTGTACCTCGGGAAGAACTTTTCGCCGCCGCTCGACTTCCACCCGTAGCTGGCCGCACGCGGCGCTGATGTCGAGCCCGCGGCTGCGCCGCAGCACCGCCTCCACGCCGCCGCGTTTCAACCGGCGCTCGAAGGCGATCATCTGCGCGTGGCTGGAGGGCGTCAGATCGGGCGCGCCACCCGGATGCAGCGGCAGCAGGTTCACCAGCGCGCCCAGCGGCCGGGCAATCTTGGCGAGCTGATCGGCCGCTTCCAGCGAATCGTTCTTTCCCCCGATCAACACGTACTCGAGCGTCACGCGCCGCTTGAAGCGCTCCAGCGCTTTCCGGACGTCGGCGAGGCCGTACTTCTTCTCGATCGGCATCAGCTCGCGGCGCAGCTCGGCGGTCGGCGCGTGCAGCGACAACGCCAACCGGAATTGCTCCGGCCGGGCTGCGAACTTGGCGAGCGCCGGCAGGATTCCGACGGTCGAGACGGTGATGTGCCGCGCCCCGATCCCCAAGCCGTCTGGGTGATTGAGAATCGTGAGCGCAGTGTCCACCGCGTCCCAGTTGAGCAGGGGCTCGCCCATTCCCATGAACACAACGTTGGTCGGCTTCTTCGATCCATCCCGCAGCACGATCTCACGTACCTGACCCGCGATCTCCGCGGCGCTCAAGTTGCGGCGGAAGCCCATGCGCCCAGTGGCGCAGAATACGCAGGCCAGCGCGCAGCCCTCTTGCGATGAAATGCACAGCGTGCGGCGCTTGCCTTCGGGGATCAGCACCGATTCGACCGCTTCGCCGCCGCCCAGATTCCAGAGGAATTTCTCGGTGCCATCCTGCGACACCTGCTGCGTCCCCAGCTCGAGCCGGGTGAGCGGCAGGTCGGTTTGCAGCGCGGCGCGCACCGCGGCAGGGAGGTCCGTCGCCTCCGCCCACGACGCGACCGGCCGCTGCCACAGGCGCGGCAGGATCTGATTGACGCGATAGGCGGCCTCGCCGCGCGCCGCGAGCCATGCGGACAGCGCGTCGCGTGCCGCGCCGGGCGTGAGACTGAGCAGGTCGGTCACTGCAGCCGCGCCTCAATGCCGACGCGGAAGGCCGAGCCCAGGTCCTGCACGCCGGTATCGCGGGCCAGGCGCAGGCGGTAGCGCCCGATGCCCAGATCGATGCCGGCCGTGCCGCGCAGGGCGGCGCAGCAGTAGCTCTTCTCGCGCACCAGGACCAGCTCGGCGGCCAAGCGATCATCAAACGACAGCCGGCCTCCCAGGTAGTTGTCGGCGGAGCTCCCGCGGGCGAATGCCAGGCCGTAGCTCGCATCGAAGCGCGCGTGTTGCGCTCCCCACAACGGACCGTGCCACACCCGCACCTCGACGCCGGCGTACACCTCTTGCGCCGCGCTGGTGGTGGAGACGGACGAGAAGAAATGTGTCGCTGCCGCGAGCCGCAGGACGGATCCGACCGCCCGGGTAATGCCGACGTCGAACGTCAGGCGGCTCGCGCTCTGGCCATCGAGCTTCGTGTCGTGGACCAGCGCGGTCGCACCGACAATCGTTGCGCCGATGCCGTGCGCATACGTGATACCCGCGGTCTGCGTGTAGAAGGGAATCCCTTCGCCCACCGGGTCGGGACTCACCGTAGTGCGCACCAAATCGCCCAGCTCCATGCGACCGTAGACGAATCCCAACGCGCCGCCGGCCGCGCGCACGCGCGCCACCGCGAGGACGCCCGACGCGCCGATGGTCGCCGGTGTCTCGATCGCGTCGACGGCGACGGCGCCGTGCGCCGGCAGCGGTTGCGCCGGATTCCACAGGACCGCGACCGCGCCACGCGCGAGCGCGGGTGGTGTGGGGAAGGTGGTGGCGGCGACGCGCCACAACTCGGCGCCGGCCTCTTGCTGCGCCACCAGAGTGGCCGGCAGGAGCGCCACGGCGAGCCAGCCAATGCGTTGCACGCCGAATGGTTACCGTGGCACGTGGCGCTGTCAACCCAAGTTGACTATCTTCAACCGGTTACACCACTTGAGCCTCATTCGTGCGTCTCTCGGAACTCCTCTCGCCGAGCCGGATCCGGGTGCCCCTTCGGGCGATGGACAAAGAGGGGGTGCTGCGGGAGCTCGTGGACCTGCTGGTACAGCAGGACGGCGGCGCCGCGCCCGACGAGATCCTGGGCGCCATTCTGGAGCGCGAGCGCCAGTTCCCGACGGGGATCGGGTATGGCGTCGCAGTCCCGCACGGCAAGACGCCGGGACTCGCGGGGTTGGGGATCGTGGCCGGGACGTCGGTCCAGGCGGTGCCCTATGAAACGATCGACGGCCAGCCGGTGCGGCTGTTCTTTCTTCTGGCCGGGCCGGAGTCGCAGGCGGGTACGCATGTGAAGGCGCTGAGCCGGATTTCGCGACTGGTCCGGCGCGAAGGGGTGCGCGCCCGGCTGCTGGAGGCGCGGACGCCCGAGGAATTCTACCGCACGCTGTGCGAGGCGGAGGAGGCTTGACGGAGTGAGTCGAACGGCCTGGCGCACGCATCGGTGCGGAGCGCTGCGGGCGGAGCATGTCGGCCAGCGGGTGAAGCTGGGCGGCTGGGTGCATCGGCGGCGCGACCTCGGCGGGATCGTCTTTCTCGATCTGCGCGACCGCGCGGGGCTGGTGCAGGTGGCGGTGGGGCCGGCTTGGTCTCCCGCCGACGTTTGCGCGCGTGCGGGCTCGATCGGCGCGGAGACCGTCGTGGTCGTGGAGGGCGACGTGGTCGCCCGGCCCGCCAACATGAAGAACGCCGACCTCGCGACCGGCGACGTCGAGGTGCACGTCACGTCGCTCCAGGTGGTGGGTCCGGCCGAAACGCCCGCGATTCCCGTCGCGCGCGCCAAGGGTGAAGAGCTTCCTGCCGAAGAGCTGCGGCTGCGCCATCGCCACCTCGATCTGCGCCGCCCCGAGATGCAGGCGAACCTGATCCTGCGGCATCGCCTGCTGCAGCGGGCCCGCCGCACGCTCACCGAGCTCGAGTTCCTGGAAATCGAGACGCCGATCCTCACCAAGCCGACGCCCGAAGGCGCGCGCGACTATCTCGTGCCCTCGCGCGTGCATCCGGGTGAGTTCTACGCGCTGCCGCAGTCGCCCCAGATCTACAAGCAGCTCCTGATGATCTCGGGGTTCGACCGCTACTTCCAGCTGGCGCGCTGTTTCCGCGACGAGGACCAGCGGCTCGACCGCCAGCCGGAGTTCACGCAGATCGACATCGAGGCGTCCTTCGTCACCCAGAAAGACGTGATGGACGTTGCCGAGCCGATGATCAAGGCGCTCTGGGAAGAAGGGGGCGGAGCGTTTCCAACCACGCCCATTCGTCAGATGACGTATGCCGATG
>DATLWA010000254.1:0-2816 GCA_035576905.1 Gemmatimonadales bacterium | reverse complement strand
TCCTCAACAACACCCTCACCATCCCGCGCATCATCAACTACGCCTCGCTGCTCGCGAACCGCGACATCTGCGTGAGCGCGGGGTACAGCCTCGCTGAGTGCGGCACGTACTATGGCAACCAGGGAACGTGGATCACGATGCACACAACGACTACTTCCGCCACCACGTTGTTCGATCCCTTCCCGCCGCTGCAGACCATCGTGGACAGCAGCCCCGCCAACGCGCCGCTCATCCGGATCGATCTTGGCAATCCGGGCGCCAACTTCTGGGCGCCGGCGCAGACTTACGGCTACAGCCTCGCGCCGGTCGACACGCAAGCGGCGAGGGACGCGCTGAAGGCGCAGATCACCGGTAATGCCGGCGCGGGGCGTCTATAGGCGAGGAGCGGACAAAGGAGCGCGGGACGCCTAAACTAGCGGGATGGCAGGCCCGCGCTCCGATCTGCTCGACTTCGTCGCCGTCGATATCTTCGGCGTGGAGTTCACGTCCGTCTGCAACCTGAAGTGCGTGTATTGCGACGTGAGCGCGCCGGGGTACAAGGGGCGGCACACGGCGCAGGAGCTGCTGGAGGCGGCGCGGAAGATTGCGGAGGAGAAGCGGCCGGCATTCATGAATTTCACCGGGATCGGGGAGCTGACGACGATTCCGCAGTGGACGGAGGTGGTGGCGCCGTTCCTTGCGCTGGCGGGCCCGACCAAGGGGCTGACGACCAATCTGCAGAAGCAGCTCGACGAGACGGAGCTCGCGACGCTCGTCAAGTTCGACGAGATCGCGATCAGCATCGATACCGCCGATGCGGAGCTGTTGCGCGAGATCCGGCGGAAGTCCGAGCTGCGCAACATCACGACCAGCATCGCGCGCATCCGCGCGCACGCGATCAAGACGGGCGTGCGGCAGCCGAGCCTGCGGTTCAACGCGGTGGTCACGGACCGCAGCGCGCCGACGCTGTTCGACCTGTGCGCGTTCGCGGTGGCGTGCGGCATCGACCGGGTGATGCTGATCGGGCTCAACGACACGGCGTTTTTCGTCGAGCAGGCGATCGTGCGGCATGTGCGGCACCTGCCGGAGGAGGCGTTCATGGATTTCGTCCGGCAGATCGACCGCGGCCGCGAGCTGCTGGAAGCGCATGGCAAGGTGCTGACCGTCGCCGCCGACCTGGACGCGTACATCCGCGGGCGGCTGAGCCGCCAGGCGGGCGGCGGCGCGCTGCAGCCCGGGCAGACGCGCCTGTGCACGCAGCTCTGGAGCTACGCGGTGGTGAAGGAGGACGGGCGCATCTCGCACTGCTGCTCGAACATGCAGTCGCGCAAGTCGCTCACGCAGCACTCGTTCGACGAGATCATGGAGGACGAGCAGCTGCGCACCTGGCGCCGGCAGCTGCTCGAGGGCGGCGAGCTGCCGCACGAATGCCGCACCTGCCACTGGGCGCCGCCGGGCGCGCCGGCGCAGCTCTCCGCGCTGGTCGAGCGCCTGCGCGCGCCGAACCTCGCCGGCCGCGACCGCTTCGGGATCATCGCCGCCAGCCTCAAGTAGTGATCGAGCAACTCATTCCCCAGCGCCGCCGCGATCTCGGCGGCTTCGAAGTCGGAAGGGTCCTGCCGCACCACGGCGGGAAGATGGTGGGGCCGTTCATCTTTTTCGATCACATGGGGCCGGTGGATTTCAAGGCGGGGATTCCCCGGTCGGTGGACGTGCGGCCGCATCCGCATATCGGGCTCGCGACGGTGACGTACCTCTTCGAGGGCGAGATCATGCATCGCGACAGCGTGGGCTCGGAGCAGCCGATCCGGCCGGGCGAGGTGAACTGGATGGTCGCGGGGCGCGTGATCACGCACTCGGAGCGCTTCGAGCGCGCGCGGCGCGAGGGCGGGCGGATGCACGGGATCCAGGCGTGGGTGGCGCTGCCGGAGGACCAGGAGGAGGGCGCGCCCTCGTTCCATCACCATCCGGTGGCGGACCTGCCGACCTACGAGTCGGGCGGGTTGTGGGCGCGGCTGGTAGCGGGCGAGGCGCACGGCGCGAAGGCGAAGGTCGAGGCGTCGTCGCCCATGTTCTATATCCATTGGAAGCTCGAGCCGGGCGTGCGCGCGGCGCTGCCGGGCGGCTACGCGGAGCGGGCGGCGTACGTGGCGGCCGGCGAGGTGGAGATGGACGGGCAGACGGTGAGAGCGGGAGAGATGGCGATCTTCACCAAGGGATCGGAATGTGTTGCGGAGGCAAAAACCGCCTCCATCGTGATGGCGCTGGGCGGCGAGCCGCTCGGGCGGCGCTTCATCGAGTGGAATTTCGTCTCCTCCCGCCGCGAGCGCATCGAGCAGGCGAAGGCGGACTGGCGCGCGGGGCGGATGAAGCTGCCCGATCTCGACGATCAGGAATTCACGCCGCTACCCTAGGCGGTTTTCTTCGCGAGCCAGAGCAACGCGTCCCTTGCATGGGCGTGCGGCTCGCCGAGCTGGCGCGACGCGGCCAGCGCGCCGCGGGCGACCGCCGGCCGGGCCGCGCGCGGAAGCTCTTTGAAAGTGTCCGTGAGGCGGCCGGGCGTGTCCTGCTCGAGCGCCGCGGCAAGCACCGCGGCCTGCTCGATGTCCTTGCGCGCCTTGTCGCGCAGCGTGCGCCTCGCCTGCGATGCGTACAGCTTCTGCAGCACCATGCGCTCCGGGGCGGGCACTCTGACGGGAATCACCTGGTTGGGGCTGAGGACGATCGCGTCCAGGGGCTCCTCGACGAGGAAGTCGAGCAGGGGGATCGCTTGCGCGAACGCGCGCAGTTCCGGCGCCGCCGTCACTTTGCCCGCCTCTCGTCCCGGCACGAGCAGA
>DATLWA010000253.1:0-25588 GCA_035576905.1 Gemmatimonadales bacterium | reverse complement strand
CCGACGTGTTCAACATCCTGTTGCAGGTGTTGGATGAGGGGCACCTGACCGATAACTACGGCCGCGCGATCGACTTCAAGAACACGGTCGTGATCATGACGTCCAACGTGGGCGCGCGCGACATGGTGCAGAGCAAGTCGCTGGGCTTCGGGCAGTCGGACACCAAGGCCAGCTTCGATCGCATGGCCGAAAAGGTCAAGGACGAGATCAACAAGACGTTCAACCCGGAATTCTTGAACCGGCTGGACGACGTCATCGTGTTCCATCCGCTGTCCCGCGACCACATCGCGCTGATCGTGGCGATTCTGGTGCGCGAAGTGCAGAAGCGGCTGGGCGAGGAAGAGCTGACCCTGCGGCTGACGCCGGCCGCGAGCGGCTTCCTGGTGGATCACGGCTACGACGAACACTTCGGCGCGCGGCCGTTGAAGCGCGCCATCCAGCGCTACGTCGAGGACCCGCTGTCCGAGAAGATCCTCGTCGGGGAATTCGCTCGAGGCGACGAGATCGAGGTCGATGTGGCGCCCGACAAGGAGCGCCTCGCCTTCCGCGCGCTCTCCGGCACGAAGGCGTGATCGGCCGGCTCTCTCCCGTCGTCGTCATCGCGTTCGCCTTGCTTGTCCCGCGCCCGGCTGCGGCGCAGGGCGAGCCCGCGGCGTCGGGGCGGCTCGACTCCATCGCGGTCGCCGGCAACCGGCGCGTCTCCCGCAACGCCATCGTGCAGGCCAGCGGCCTGACGCTGGGCCGCACGCTCTCCTATCGCGACATCCAGCGCGCCATCCAGGACCTCTACGCCACCGGCCAGTTCGACGACATCCGCATCGCCGCCGACACCGCGGCGGGCCAGTCGATCCTCGTCGTGTCTGTGCGCGAGCGGCCCGTGCTGCTCAAGTGGACGGTGCGCGGCGTGACGCATCTCGCCGAGCACACGGTCAAGGATAAAGTGGAGCTCGCCGAAGGCCGGCCCATGGACCCGGCGGCGCTGGAGCGCGCGCGCGGCCGCATTGACTCGGTGTACCGCACGGCCGGATTCTATCTGGCGCAGGTGCGGGCGCTGCGGGTGTACGCCAACGACTCGATGCAGGTGCGCGTGGTGTTCGACGTGAACGAAGGGCGCCGCGTGGCGATCGCGCGGCTGCGCTTCGAGGGCAACAGCCATTTCCGCGCCAAGACGCTCGCCGGCGAAATGAAGACGCGGCCCGAGGGCTTCTGGTGGTTCCGCGGCGGCGCCTATGACGACGACAAGCTGCGCAGCGACCTCACCGAACGCCTGCCCAAGTTCTACGGCGAGCGGGGCTACGTCGATTTCCAGGTCCTCGACGACACGCTGATCGTCAACGACACGACCGGCAAGGCGACGCTGGTGGTGAAGCTGAGCGAGGGCGAGCCCTACAAGATCGGCGGCGTCGAGATCGTCGGGAACCGGCGCTTCTCCACCGAAGACGTGCAGCGCTTCAATCCGTTCCCCACGGTGAGCGGCTCCAAGGTGGCGGTGTTCAACCAGGACAAGTGGGACGACGCCACCAACAAGCTGCGCACGCTGTACTGGAACAACGGCTACATCTACTCCAACGTGCGCGCCGACGTCACGCGCCGCAGCGGCCCCGACGGCAAGCCGATGGTCGACTTGCGCTGGGTGATCACCGAGGGCCAGCCGGCCATCGTCAACAAGATCGACATCGCGGGCAACGACGTCACGCACGAGCGCGTGATCCGCGACGCCATCGTGCTGCTGCCCGGCGACGTGTACCGCCAGGACATGGTGCTGCGCTCGTACCAGAACATCGGCAACCTGGGATTCTTCCAGCAGCCGATGCCGTTCCCCGACACCAAGCCCGCCAACGATCAGGGCGACGTCGACGTCATCTTCCGCGTCACCGAGAAACGCACCGGCAACGTGAACTTCGGCGCGTCGGTGGGGCAGGGCACGGGACTGGGCGGATTCCTCGGGTTGGATGAGCCGAATCTGTTCGGGCGCGGCAAGCGCGGCCACTTCCAGTGGCAATTCGGCAAGAACATCAACGACTTCGACATCTCGTACTACGACCCCGCCGTGCGCGAGACGCGCATCTCGGCGCAGGTCGACGTCCACAACACCCGGCTGCGCTACACCATCGCGGACCTGGGACAGCTGCGCCGCCGCGGCGCCAGCCTGCAGCTCGGCTTCCCGGCGTTCCGCGACCGCTACACGCGCCTGTTCGTGTCGTACGGGCTGGACGAGCAGACGTTCACCGGCTCGACGTCCAACCTGGCGTTCAGCTCGGTGTACGGCTGCCGCAACTGCCTCCGCTCCACGCTCGGCGTCACCGTGACGCGCGACACGCGCATCGACTTGCCGTTCGCCACAGCCGGCACGTACACGTCGGTCGGTTTGTCGCAGTCGGGCGGACCGCTCGGCGGCACCGGCAACTTCCAGCGTATCGATCTGGAGGGGCGCTGGTACGCGCCGCTGGGACAGCTCGGCGGCAAGGGCGGCGGCTCACCGCTCAAGTTCGTGATGGGGCTGTCCACGCGGTCGGGATTCGTGTTCGGCAATTCACCCTTCTTCGACCAGCTGTTCACCCTCGGCGGCACGCAGTTCGGCATCCCGTTGCGCGGCTACGACGAATTCTCCATCACGCCCCAGGGCTACGATCCCAACGCCGCGGGCGGCGGCCAGGCGAGCCCCACGGCGTTCGGCAAGGCGTTCTTCACGATCACGGGCGAAGTGGGACTGCGGCTATCGCAAATGTTCTACGTGTCGACCTTCTACGACGCCGGCAACGTGTGGGCCCGCGCCGGAGAGTACAATCCCACCCGCCTCTTTCGGGGCGCGGGCGTCGGGGTGTCGGTGATTTCGCCGCTCGGACCCCTGGGGATCGATTACGCGTACGGCTTTGACAAGACGGATTTGCTGGGCCGGCCCAAACCGGGCTGGAAACTTCACTTCAAGATCGGCAACTTCTTCTAAGCCCTTTTTCTCGGAGCGTTCCATGCAGCGCGCGTTTCTCGTGTGCCTGGCCCTGGCCGGGACCCCGGTGCTGGCGCAGAATCCGCCGGCAGCCCGTCCGACCACGGGAGCGGCGGTCCCGTCCGCCGCCCCCAGCCAGGCCCGCGGCCTGAAGGTGGCCTACATCAGCTCGCAGGACATCCTGCAGGCGACGCCGGGTTACGCCGCGGCGGAATCGACCTTCAATAAGGAAGTGCAGGGCTTCCGCGACGAGCTGCAGCGCCTGCAGCAGCAGCTCGACTCGGCGGTCGCGGCGCTCGATCAGCAGTCCATCGCGCTCTCGCCCGCGGCCAAGCAGGCGAAGCAGCGGGACCTGCAGCAGCAGCAACAGCGCATCTCGCAGCGCCAGGAGGAGCTGCAGCAGCGGGCGCAACAGCGCCAGCAGGAGCTGTTGCAGCCGATCCAGGACCGCATTCGCGCCGTGATCGAAGGCATCCGCGCCGAGGATAATTACGCGCTGGTGTTCGACATCGCGGCACCCGGCAGCAGCGTCGTGGCCTGGGACCCGTCCCTGAACATCACGGCGAAGGTCATCCAGCGCCTCACGCATTCCGGCAGCAACTGAGCGGGCGGCGCCGGTGGGCGGGGAGGGCCGCGGTCCGCGTCAGCTGAGCGCGACGGAAGTGGCCGCGCTCACCGGCGGCCGCCTGGTCGGGCCCGACGGCGCGCGCGTCACGGCCATCGCGCCGCTGGAGCGCGCGCGGCCCGACGAGTTGTCGTTCGTCGCCACCGCCAAGTACAAGGACGCCCTGGCGCAGAGCCGCGCCGGCGTGGTGCTGTGTACCGCCGAGTTCGCCGACGCCCCGGGCCCGCGCACCCGCGTCGTGGTGGCGCAGCCGCACGAGGCGCTGCTGGCGCTGCTGCCCGTGCTGTACCCCGAGGCGGCCTGGATGCCGGGCATCCACCCCACCGCGGTGATCGGGCGCGGCGCCACGTGGAGCGATCCGGTGGCGATCGGGCCGCATGTGGTGCTGGGCCAGGACGTCCGGCTCGGGAAGAACGTGCGGATCGGCGCGGGCTGCACCCTGGGCGACGGCGTCGTGCTGGGCGACGACGTGCAGCTCTTCCCCCAAGTCACCTGTTACAGCGGCACCGTCCTGGGCGATCGTGTGATCGCCCACGCCGGCGCGCGCCTCGGCTCCGACGGTTTCGGCTACGTGCCGGGTGGCCACGGGCGGCCGCACCGCAAGATTCCGCAGGTGGGTCGCTGCCTCATCGGCGACGACGTGGAGATCGGCGCCAACACCACCGTCGACCGCGGCAGCGTGGACGACACAGTGGTCGGCGCCGGCACCAAGATCGACAACCTGGTCCAGATCGCCCACAACGTGCACGTCGGCGAACGCTGCCTCATCGCGGCGATGGCGGGCATCGCGGGCAGCACGCACGTCGGTGACGAAGTGTTTCTGGGCGGCCAGGTCGGGATCGCCGATCACGTCACCATCGGCAGCGGCGTGAAGGTGACGGTGCAGGGCGGCGTGATCGGCAATCTGCCCGACGGCGTGATGGTGACGGGCATGCCGGCGCGCGACCACAAGGAGTTCATGCGGGCGCAGGCGGCGCTGTACCGGCTCGCGAAGATCGTGCGCGAGCTGGAAACCCTGGTGCACGAGGCCCATGGCGCAGAGCGCTAGACGGTCCATCAAGGAGCGCGTGTCCGTGAAGGGCACCGGGCTCCACACCGGCGCCACCACCGAAGCGGTATTCCTCCCCGCGCCGGCGGGGCAGGGCGTGGTGTTCCGCCGCATGGACTTGAAGGGACACCCGGAGATCCCCGCGCGCCTCACCGAAGTGGAGGCCGTGGAGCGCCGCACCGCGATCGGCAAGGGCGAAGCCATGATCCACACGGTCGAGCATCTGCTCGCCGCCGTGGCGGCCCACGAGATCGACGACTTGACGGTCGAGCTGTCGGGGCCCGAGCCCCCGATCGGCGACGGCAGCATCGCGCCGTATTTCGCGGCGCTCGCCAAGGCGCAGCCCGTCGAGATCGGCGGCGAGCCGACGGTGCTCACCATCCAGGCGCCGTTCACGGTGACCGAGGGCGAGTCGAGCTACGTCGTGGCGCCCGCCAAGCGGCTCACGCTCACGGTCACGATCGAATGGCCGCATCCGCTGATCGGCCGCCAGGCGGGCACCTACGACGTGACCGCCGCCGCGTTCGGCAAGGAGCTGGCGCCGGCGCGCACGTTCGGGTTCACGAGTGAAGTGGCGGCGCTGCAGGCCAAAGGGCTCATCAAGGGCGCATCGGCGGCGAACGCCATCGTGCTCGATGAGCGCGGGCTCGCGAACGGCGGCGAGCTGCGCTGGCCCGACGAGTTCGTGCGGCACAAGGCCGCGGACATCGTGGGCGACCTGGCCCTCACGGGCGCCCGCATCCGGGCGCACATCGTCGCCACCAGGCCGTCACACAGCGGCAACATCGCGCTGGCGCGGGCGCTGCTGCAAGCCGGCAAGCGCACCGGCGCCGTGGCGATGGATATCGGCCGCATCCTCGACACGCTGCCGCACCGCTACCCCTTCCTGCTCGTGGACCGCATCATCGAGATCGAGGGCGACAAGCGGATCGTCGGCATCAAGAACGTCACGATCAACGAGCCGTTCTTCCAGGGACATTTCCCGGGGCACCCCATCATGCCCGGCGTGCTGATCATCGAGGCGATGGCGCAGGTCGGCGGGATGCTGCTGATGAGCCACTTCGAGGGGCAGAACGTGGACGACAAAGTCGTCTACTTCATGTCGCTCGACAACGTCAAGTTCCGCCGGCCCGTGGTGCCGGGCGATCAAATCCGTTTCGAGCTCGACATGGTGCAGTTCCGCGGCAAGACCTGCAAGATGAAGGGCGCGGGATACGTCGACGGCCAGATGGTGGCCGAGGCGGACATGATGGCGATGGTGGTGGACCGGTGATTCACCGCACGGCGCTGGTGGACCCGACGGCCCGTCTGGGCCAGGACGTGTCGGTGGGGCCGTACGCGATCATCGGGCCCAGCGTCTCGGTGGGCGACCGGTCGAGCATCGCGGCGCACGCCGTGCTGGAGCGCAACGTGCGGCTCGGCGTGGGCGTGAAGGTGGGGATCGGCACGGTCATCGGCGGCGATCCGCAGGACCTCAAGTACAAGGGCGAAGAGACGTGGGTCGAGGTGGGCGACGGCACGATCCTGCGCGAGTACTGCACGATCAACCGCGGCACCACGGCGACCGGGCGCACGACCATCGGCGAGCGCTGCTTCCTCATGTCCTACGTGCACATCGCGCACGACTGCGTGATCGGCAACGACGTGATCATGGCGAACGGCGTGCAGATGGCGGGGCACGTGTCGGTGGACGATCGGGCGATCATCTCGGGGCTGACCCCGATCCACCAGTTCGTGCGCATCGGCACGTTCGCCTTCGTGGGCGGCGGCTCGCGCGTGAACCAGGACGTGCCGCCCTTCACCAAGGCCGTGGGCAATCCCGTGCACCTCTACGGCCTCAACTCGGTGGGCCTGCAGCGCGCGGGCTTCTCGCCCGACGTGAAGCTCGCGCTGAAGCGCGCCTACCGGTTGCTGTTCAACTCCGATCTGACGGTGAGCCAGGGCATCGCGCGGGCCCGCGCCGACCTGCCCGAGTCGCCGGAGGTCGAGACGTTCCTCCGGTTCATCGAAGGGTCGCAGCGCGGAGTCATGGTGTGAGCGATGCCCCCGTACGCGTGGGGGTGATCGGCACGGGCGCGCTGGGCTACCACCACGCGCGCCTGCTGCGGCGGATGCCCGGGGCCGAATTCGCCGGGATCTACGAAAAGAACCCCGAGCGCGCGGCGCAGGTAGCCAAGGAGCTCGAGACGGTGGCCCATCCGTCGCTCGAGGCGCTGCTCGATCGCGTGGACGCCGTGAGCGTGGTGGTGCCGACGTCTGTGCATACCGAAGTCGGTCTCGCGGTCCTGTCGCGCGGCCTCGCGGCGCTGATCGAGAAACCGCTTTCGGACACCGTCGCCGGCGCCGAGGCGCTGGTGCGCAAGGCGGCAGAGCACGGCGCCATCCTCCAGGTCGGGCACGTGGAGCGGTTCAACCGCGCGGTGCGGGCCGCCGCGCCCTACCTCGACGAGCCGCGATTCCTGCAGACCGAGCGCCTGGCGCCGTTCCAGCCGCGCGGCACCGACGTCGCCGTGATCCTCGACCTGATGATTCACGACTTGGACCTGGTGCTCGAGCTGGTGAGCGCCGAGGTGCACGAAGTGCGGGCGACCGGCGTCGCCGTCCTGACGCCGCACGTGGACATCGCCAATGCCCGCGTCGAGTTCACCAACGGCGCGGTGGCGCTCGTCACGGCGAGCCGCATTTCGCGCGATCGCACGCGCAAGCTTCGCATCTTCCAACCCACGGGTTACTTCTCGCTCGATCTCGCCGCGGGCGGCGGCCATTTCTACCGCCTGAAGGAAAACTGGCAAGCGCTCGGGGCCAAGAAGATCGAGGAGATCGTCGAGCCGCAGCGGCTCGAGGCTCCGGAGGCCGAGCCCCTGAAGCTCGAGCTCGAGAGCTTCCTGCAAGCGGTGCGCGGCGCGGGGGACGTCGTGGTGTCGGGTGCCGCCGGCCTGCAGGCCCTGCAGCTCGCCTTCCGGGTGGCCGACGCCATCCAGGCCTCGCCGCTCGCCGCGCTCACGCGTCCGTGATTCCGGCGCCCACGATCTACCTCTCGGCGGGCGAGCCGTCGGGAGATGCGCACGCGTCCGCCGTCGCCGCGGCGCTCAAGCGCCGGCTCCCGCAGGCCACGCTGGAGGCGTTCGGCGGGCCGCGGCTCGCGGCCGCGGGCGCCCGCGTGCTCGACCGGATGGAGGCGTTCTCGGTCGTCGGGTTCGTGGAGGCGCTCGCCAAGATTCCCGCGCACTACCGCCTGCACGGGCGCGTGCGCGACGCGTTGCGGGCGAAGCGCTACGACCTCGTGATCCTCGTCGACTATCCCGGCTACCACCTGCGCCTCGCGACCACCGCGGCGGCGGCGGGCGTGCCGGTGCTGTACTACATCGCGCCGCAGCTGTGGGCGTGGCACGAAGGCCGCGTCAAGCGCCTCGCCGCCGCCGTGCGCCGCCTCGCCGTGATCCTGCCGTTCGAGGAAAAGTTCTTTCGCGACCGCGGCGTGCCCGTGACATTCGTGGGACACCCCTTGAAAGACCGGCCGCCGCTGCCGGCGCGGGCCGACGCGCGCCGCGCGCTGGGATTGGCGGCCGACCGGCCGGTGCTCGGCGTATTCCCCGGGAGCCGCGGGCAGGAAGTACAGCGCATCTGGCCGATCTTTCGTGATGCGGCGCGGCGCGTGCTGGCCGCGCGGCCCGACGTGCAGGTCCTGGTGGCGGGCACCGAGCGGGACGCGTATCCCGACGCCGGCCCGTTGCGCGTGACCACCGGCAGCCCCGAGCTCGTGTTCGCGGCGGCGGACGCCGGCCTGTGCAAATCGGGCACCACGACGCTCGAAGCGGCGATCGCCGACGTGCCGATGGTGATCGCCTACCGTATGAATGGGCTCTCCTTTTTCATTGCGCAGCGGCTGTTGCGCGTGCCGTGGGTGGGACTCGTGAACCTGGTGGCGGAGCGGGAGGTGGCGCCCGAGCTGCTGCAGGGTGCGGCGACGCCGCGTGCGCTCGCGGACCGTGTGCTGCCGCTGCTCGATGCAGGCACGCCGGAAGCGCGGCGCCAACGCGATGGGCTCGCGCTGGTGCGCGAGCGGCTCGGACCGCCGGGCGCCGCCGGACGCGTGGCCGAGCTGGCCGCGGGGTTGCTCGGGTGAAGCTGCGCTGGGCCGATCCGATATTGACGCGGCTGGCGGCGCTGCTGGTGCGGCTCCTGGCCGCGACGTGGCGCTACCGCGAACACGGGCGCGAGCACCTCGACGCGCTGCGCGGCCGGCCCTATGTGTACGCCCTGTGGCACAGCCGCATCTTGCCGCTGTTGTTCCTGCACCGGGCGGAGAACATCGTCCTGCTGATCTCGCGGCACCGCGACGGCGGCTACCTCGCGGACCTGGCGCACAGCTGGGGGTACCGCTCGGTGCGCGGGTCGTCGCAGCGCGGCGGCGAGATCGGGTTGCTCGGCGTCGTGCACGCGTTGCAGGGCGGCGCCGTCGTCGCGATCACGCCCGACGGGCCGCGCGGACCGGCGAAGGAAGTGAAGCCCGGTGCCGTCGCCGCGGCGCAGCTTGCGGCAGTGCCGATTCTCTGCATCGGCGCGCGCGTGTCGTCGGCGTGGCGGCTCAAGTCCTGGGACGGGTTCATGATTCCCAAGCCGTTCGCGCGGGTCGACGTCGCCTACGCGGCGCCGATCACCGTGGGCGCGGGGAAGGAAGGCGTTCGCGCGGGTATCGCGTCGTTGCAGCGCGGACTCGAGGAGGTCACGCACGGCCGATGAGCAGCAGCCTGCAATTCCGGATCGTCCATTGGCTATGGCAGGGGCGCGCCCTGCCGGCGCGTGCCGCGCGCGCCGCGTTGGTGCCGTTCGCGTTGCTCTACGGTGCGATCGTGAGGCTGCGCGCCGCGGTATATCGCGCCGGCGTGTTGCGGACGCGACGCTTGCCGCTGCCCACGGTGGCAATCGGAAACCGGTCGGTGGGGGGCACCGGCAAGACGCCGCTCGCGGCGTGGGTGGCGCGCCATTATCTGACCCGGGGCAAACGGCCCGGCATCCTCCTGCGCGGGTACGGCCGAGACGAGCCCGAGGTGCACCGCCATCTCGTGCCGCAGGCCGTAGTCGTGGCCAACCCGGACCGCGTCGCCGGCGCGGCGCGGGCGCAAGCCGAGGGTGCGCAAATCCTGGTGCTCGACGACGCGTTCCAGCTGCTCGGCGTGGCGCGGGACGTCAATATCCTGCTTGCGAGCGCCGAGCAGTACCGGCGCGCGCCGTGGCTGTTGCCGGCGGGTCCCTGGCGGGAGCCGTACGCGGCGCTCGCCCGCGCCGACGTGATCGTGGTGACGCGCAAGCGTTCGCCGGCAGCTGAAGCCTCGGCCCTGGCAGACCGCCTGGCCTGGCGCTGGCCCGACACGCCGGTCGCGGTCGCGCACCTCAAGCTGGCGCGGCTGCGGGGCATGGTCAGCGGCAGGGACAGGCCGGTGAAAGACCTCACGGGGCACGCGGTCCTGGCGGTGAGCGGCATTGCCGACCCCGAGAGCTACGCCGTGCAGGTGCGCTCGTCCGGGGCAAGCGTGCAACTTGCGGCATACCAAGACCATCACGCCTACGACGCGCGCGACGTGGCGCGGCTGGTGCGGGCGGCGGCGGGGGTCGATTATGTTGTGGTCACCGAAAAGGACGCGGTGAAGCTCCGGGCGCGCTGGCCCGCCGATGCGCCGGAGCCGCTCGTCGCCGAGCTGGACGTCCACTGGGAACGTAACGAGGCCGCCGTGGTGCGGGCTCTCGACACTCTCTTATGACCGACACCATCACCAAGCACGACGACGCGCAGAAGCCCATCATCGGCCGCGACAAGGACATGATCCTGGCCGAGGAGAATCCGTTCGAAGCGATGATGGAGCGCTTCGATCACGCGGCCAAGCTGCTCAACCTGGACCGCGGCCTGTACAAGGTCCTCCGCAGCCCCGAAAAACAGATCATCACCTCCGTGCCCGTGCTGCGCGACAACGGCGAGGTAGAGGTCTACACCGGTTATCGCGTGCTGTACAACACGTCGCGCGGGCCCGCCAAGGGCGGCATCCGCTTCGATCTCCGGGTGACGCTCGAGGAAGTCAAGGCGCTCGCGGCGTGGATGACGTGGAAGTGCGCGTTGGTGAACATCCCGTTCGGCGGCGCCAAGGGCGGCGTGGTGTGCGATCCCGCGGCGATGTCCATGGGCGAGCTGGAGCGCCTGACGCGACGCTACACGTCGAGCATCATCGAGACCCTCGGGCCCGACTCCGACGTGCCGGCGCCCGACGTGAACACCAACGAGCGCGTGATGGCGTGGATCATGGACACCTATTCCATGCACCACCGCCACACGGTCACCGCCGTCGTCACCGGCAAGCCGGTAGAGATGGGCGGATCGCTGGGGCGGCGCGAGGCGACGGGGCGGGGCTGCGGCTTCGTGACGCGCGAGGCGCTCGCCAAGCTGGGGCTGCGTGTGGAGGGCGCGCGCGTGGCGGTGCAGGGATTCGGCAACGTCGGCTCGGTGACAGCGGATCTCCTGTCCAAGAACGGCGCGAAGATCGTGGGCCTGGGCGACAAGGGCGGCGCGCTGTACAACGCCAAGGGGATCGACGTCGCCGCCGCGATGGCGTGGGCGAAGGAACACCGCGCGCTGACGGGCTTCCCCGGCGCCGACGCCATCACCAACGAGCAGCTGCTCACGTGCGACTGCGACGTGCTGGTGCCGGCGGCGATGGAGAACGTCATCACCAGCAAGAACGCGCCGAAGATCAAGGCGAAGATCATCTGCGAAGGCGCCAACGGACCGACGACGGCGGGCGCCGACAAGATCCTGGAAGACAAGGGCATCTTCGTGATCCCGGACATCCTGGCCAACGCGGGCGGCGTCACGGTCAGCTACTTCGAGTGGGTACAGGACCGCGGCGGTTACTTCTGGGACGAGGAGACGGTGAACCGGCGCCTCGAGACGATCATGGTGCGGTCGTTCCAGGAAGTGATTGCGAAGGCCGAGAAGTACAAAGTCAACACCCGCATCGCGTCCTACATCGTCGCGATCGACCGCGTGGCCGCGATGCACCGGCTCCGCGGGATGTATGCCTGATGCGCTACCGCGTCGTCGCGGTGGGCCGCGTGAAGGACGCGGCGCTCCGCGCGGCGTGTGACGAGTACCTCGGCCGGCTGCGGCACTACGCCAAGGTCGAGGAGCTGGAGGTCAAGGACGAGGCGCGGGTCCTCGGGGCGATTCCCGACGGCTCGCGCCTCGTGGCACTTTCGCGCCGCGGTGAGGGATGGAGCTCGACCGGGCTCGCCGAGCAGATGGAGCGCTGGGATCTCGAGGCGCGCGACGTGACGTTCGCCATCGGCGGCGCGGACGCACTGCCGGCAGACGTGCTGGCGCAGGCCGAGCGGGTCTGGAGTCTCTCGCCGCTCACGCTGCCGCACGAGCTGGCGCGGGTGATCGTGTACGAGCAGCTGTACCGCGCGCACACCATCCGGCGCGGGGAGCCGTACCATCGCGGCACCTGAGCTGAGCGACGCCGACCGGCGGGCGCTGCTGGCCGCGGCCCGCGGCGCCATCGAGGCGCGTCTGTGCGGACGGCCGGCGCCTGCAGCCACCGCGACGCCCGCGGGCGGCGAGCGGCGCGGCGTGTTCGTCACCTTGGAGTGCCACGGCGAGCTGCGCGGCTGCATCGGGCGGGTGGAGTCGACCCAGCCGCTGGCCGAGCTCGTGCCCGCCATGGCGCTCGCGGCGGCGCTCGAGGATCCGCGCTTCGAGCCGGTGCGCGCGACGGAGGTCGCCGCCTTGCGGGTCGAGGTCTCAGTGCTGACCGCGCCGGTGCCGCTGGCGCCGGCGGACCGCACGGGGATCGTGATCGGCCGCGACGGGCTGATCGTGCGGCGCGGGGCCCGCCAGGGGCTGCTGTTGCCGCAGGTCGCGCGCGAGTGGAGCTGGAACCCGCAGGCGTTCTTGGAAGCGACCTGCCGCAAGGCGGGGCTCGGCGCCACGGCGTGGCGCGACGCCGCCACGGAAGTGCTGACGTTTCAGGCGGAGGTATTCGGCGAATGATCCCACGCATCCTCGCCACGCCGATCGGGCCACTGCCGGAGCCGCGCGCGGGCACGCCGCGCCGCGTGGCGGCCGACGTGCTCGCCGCCATCCTGCCGGGACCGGGCCGCGACCGTCTCGCCGCCGGTCCCGCGCTCGTCGTCACGACCGGCCAGCAGCCGGGGCTCTTCACCGGTCCGCTGTACACGATCTACAAGGCGCTGTCGGCCATCGCCCTCGCGCGGCGGCTGGAGCGGGCGCGCGGCGTGCCCGTGGTACCCGTGTTCTGGGTGGCGGGGGACGATCACGACTTCGCCGAGGCCAATCACACCGCGTTTATCAGCGCCGCCGGCGATGCCGAGACCATCGTGCTGCGCGAGCGGGCGTCAGACGCGCCGAACGTGCCGCTGTCGCGGGAGCCCTGCGGCCCGGAGATCGTCGCGGCGCTCGACCGCCTGCGGCTGGGCACGCCGGACACCGAGTTCAAGACCGCCGTGCTGGACTGGCTGCAGGCCGCCTACCGTCCCGAAGCGACTCTGGCGGACGCGTTTGCGCTCGCGATCTACGCGCTGCTCGGGCCGCGCGGCCTGGCGGTATTCAAAGCGTACGACGTCCCCGCGAAGCGCGCGGCGGCGCCCTACGTGCTCCGGGGCCTTGGCACGACGCTCGACGACGGACTCACGCCGGTGTTCGTGGAGGGCAAGGCCGGCCGCGATCGTTTGCGCGCGGACGGCGCGGCATTCGTCACGCGCCGCAGCGGCGAGCGGTTCACGCGCGCGGAGCTGGAAACGATTGCCGCGAAGCAGCCCGAGCGGCTGTCGCCCAACGTGCTGTTGCGCCCGGCCGTGGAAGCGGCGCTGTTTCCCACCGTCGCCTACGCCGCCGGTCCGGGCGAGCTCGAGTACCTGCCCAAGGCGGCGGAGCTGTGTCGCGTGGTGGGTGACGATGTCGTGCCGCAGACACCGGTACCGCGCTGGTCGGGGGTACTGGTCGAGTCCAAGGTGGACAAGATCATCGAGCGCTACGGCATCGCGCTGCCCGAGTTCGTCGGGCCCCCCGGCGCGCTCGAGGCGCGGCTGGTGCGCGAGGCGCTGCCCGCGGACGTCGCCGACGCGCTCGGCGTGCTGCGGCGCCATCTCGAGGAGGACTACGCCCGCTTCGGCGCCGCCGTCGAGAAGGTCGACCCCACGTTGAAACGCACGGCGGAGAGCGCCGCGCATGGCGCGCTCAAGGACACCCAGGACCTCGAGAAGAAACTCATCGCCAGCCTGAAGCGCGGCAACGAGACGCTGCTCAGCCAGGTGAGCCGCGCGCGCGCCGCCGTCGCGCCGTTCGGCGAGCCGCAGGAGCGCGCGCTCACGCTCGCGTCGTTCCTGATCCGCTACGGGCCCGAGTTGCTCGACGGTCTCGATGCCGAGGTGGCGCGCTGGACGGGGGCTTCGTAGGTTCCGCCTATGTTCCTGATCGGCATTATTCTCGTGGTGGCGCTGATGATTCCGATCGTGGCGATTCTGATCGATTCGCCCGTCGGGCGGGCACTGGGACGCCGCCTCGAGGTATCGGGCGACGGCCCCGCCGCCAATGTCCAGCAGCTGCAACAGAAGGTGGATGTGCTCGAGACCGACGTGGAAGACCTGACGCGCCAGCTCACCGGTCTCCGCGACGAAATGCAGTTCATGCAGCGCCTGCTGGAAGACCCCAACCGCAAACAGAAGTCCTCCTGAGCGTGGCGGACGCCGGGGCCACGAGCGGCACGGCGGGCCCAGCCGGAAGGGGCGGGCGCCACGCCGCTGAAGTCGCCGGCGGGATCCTGCTCACGCGCGTGCTGGGGTATCTGCGCGAGCGGGCCGTGGCCCATTACATCGGCAACGGCTGGGCGGCGGACGCGCTGAGCGTGGGGCAACGCCTCGCCAACACCATCCGCAACCTGCTCAGCGAAGGCACGCTGTCCGCGTCCTTCATTCCCGTGTACGCGGCCCTCAACGAGCGTGATGAAAAGGCCGGGCGCGCCCTCGCCGGGGCGATGCTCGGCCTGTTGCTAATCGCCGCCGCCGCGCTCGCGTTGATCGGCATTGCGTTCGCCCCGGCGCTCACGACCATCTTCGGCGCGGGCTTGAGCGGCGAGTCGCGCGCGCTGGCGGTGTCGCTCACACGGCTGTTCTTCCCGATGTCCGGGTTCATGATCATCTCGGCCTGGTGTCTGGGGATCCTGAACACGCACCGTCGCTTCTTCCTGCCCTATGCGGCGCCGGCCATCTGGAACGTCGCGGGAATCGCGGGCCTCGTCGTCACGGCGACGTGGCTGGTTTCACCGGCCCTCCCCACGGCGGAGCTGCTCACACGGCTCGCCCTGGCCCTCGCGTGGGGCTCCATGGCCGGCAGCGTGCTCCAGGTCGCGATTCAGCTGCCCGCCTGCTGGCAGGTGCTGCACGGCCTGCCGGTGCGCTGGAGCCTCCGCACCGAAGGCGTGCGCAACGTCTTGTTGATGTGGGGACCGGTCGTGCTCGGGGCGGGCGTGGCCCAGATCTCGGGGCTCATCGACACGCTGTTCGGCACGCTGGCGGGTGAGGGCGGCGCGTCGAGCCTGCGCTACGCCCAGCTGCTCCAGGTACTGCCCATCAGCCTGTTCGGGACGTCGGTGGCGGCGGTGTCGTTGCCGGATCTGTCGCGCGACGCGCAAGGCGCCACGCCCAACGAGCAGCTGCGCGCGCGGATCGCACTCGGCTTCCGGCGGATCGTGTTCTTCATCCTGCCGTCCTCGCTGGCGTTCGTGGTACTCGGGCCGGTGATCGTGCGGCCGCTGTTTCAGACGGGGCGCTTCGCCGCCGCCGACACCGAGCTGGTCGGCGGGGTCCTCGCGGCCTACGGCGTGGGCCTGCTGGGCCAGGCCTGCGTAAAGCTGTTTCAGTCGGGCTTCTACGCGCTGCGGGACACCAAGACGCCGGTGAAGATCGCGTCGGCATCCCTCGCGCTCTCGAGCCTGTTGGCGTACGTGCTGATGCGGCGGTTCGGCCCGGCCGGGATCGCCCTCGGCTCCTCGCTCGGCGCCACCGTGAACGTCGTGTTTCACCTCAAGGATCTCGACGCCCGGGTGGGCGCGATTCTGGGCCGCACCGAATGGCGCGCGTTCGCGGTGAGTCTCCTGACCAGCGGCGTAGCGGCGGCGGCAGGACTGGGCGCCGCCCGTCTCGCCAGCGGCACGGGACCGCTGCTCTCGGCCCTGGCGGCCCTGGCTATCTTTGGGGCGGTCTACTTCGCCGGCACCATGGCACTCCGGCATCCCGACGCTCGTCGCCTGTGGACGTTCCTGCGCTGATTGCCCGACAACTGAAGGCGCTTCCCGACAAGCCCGGCGTCTATCTCTGGAAGGACGCGGCGGGCGAGATCCTCTACGTCGGGAAAGCCAAGAGTCTCCGTTCCCGGGTGCCGAATTACTTCGGCCCCGAGGCGGAGTCCACCCCCGAGCGCGCCGCCCTGGTCCGCCAGATCTCCGATCTCGAGACCATCGTGGTGGCGAGCGAAGCGCAGGCGCTGCTGCTCGAGAACAACCTGATCAAGGAGCACCAGCCCCGCTTCAACATCCGGCTGCGCGACGACAAGTCGTACCCGCGCATCGCCGTGACCCTGGCCGAGCCGTTTCCGCGCGTCCTCGTCACGCGGCGGCTGACGCTGCCGGGCGCGCGCTACTTCGGGCCGTACACCGACGTCGCCACGCTGCGCCAGACGCTGAAGATCATCCGCCGCATCTTCACGGTGCGCTCGTGCACCTGGGACCTGCCGCGCGAGGCGCCGGACCGCCCGTGCCTCGACTATCACATCGATCGCTGCCGGGCGCCCTGCGTCGGCTATCAGACCGAAGGGGATTATCGCGGCATGATCGACGACGTGCTGCTCTTCCTCGAGGGCAAGACCGTGGATGTGCGCGGCCGCCTGCGCGAGCGCATGCACGAGGCCAGCCGCGTGCAACAGTTCGAGCGCGCGGCGCAGCTGCGCGACGCGCTGAAGTGGCTCGATCAGGTGGAGCAACCGCCCACGGTCGAGATGGTGGGCGGCGGCGACGCCGACGCGATCGGGCTGGCGCGCGACGGCGACGACGCCTGCGGCGTGATCCTGCGCGTGCGCGAGGGCCGCGTCCTGGCGCGCGAGCACCGCTTCCTCGAGAACGTGGAGCACGAGAGCGAGGCGGACGTACTGAGCGCGTTTCTCGTGCGCTTCTATCTGCCGCTCGAAGGACGCGTGCCGCACGTGCTGCTGCCGTTCGCGCCGGCGGAAGCGGAGCTGCTGCAGCAGCTGGCGCCGGCAGTCGAATGGCATGTGCCGCAGCGCGGCACCAACGCCAAGCTTGCGCAGTTGGCCGATGAGAACGCGCGTCATCTGCTCGACAGCCTCAAGATCGAAACCTTCGACATCGACGAGCGCACGGCCGATCCCGTGTACGCGTTGGGGCGCGACCTCGGGCTCGCGGTGGTGCCGCGTGCTTTCATCTGTATAGACATCTCGACCAACCAGGGGCGGGACACGGTCGGGTCGCTGGTCTGGTTCGAAGCGGGCCGGCCCAAGAAGGCCGAGTACCGGCGGTTCAAGATCAAAGGCCCGGGCCAGCAGGACGACTTCGCCGCCATTCATGAGGTGGTCACGCGCTACCTCACACGGCGGCGCGAGGAAGGGAAGCCGGTGCCGGATCTGGTCGTGATCGACGGCGGCAAGGGCCAGCTGAGCGCGGCGCGCGACGCCGCCCGGGCGGCGGGGTTCGACGCGCTGCCGCTCGCCAGTCTCGCCAAGAAGGAAGAAGAGGTCTACCTGCCGGACCAGCCGGAGCCGCTGCGCCTGTCGCGCCGCAGCCCGTCGCTCAAGCTGTTGCAGCGTGCCCGCGACGAGGCGCATCGCTTCGCCGTGACCTACAGTCGTAAGCGTCGTTCGCGCCGCGTGATCAGCTCCGAGCTGCTCACCATTCCGGGCATCGGACCCAACCGCCGCCGCGCGCTGCTCGAGCGCTTTGGATCGCTGGCCGGCGTGAAGACGGCGACGCCCGCGGAAATCGCTTCGCTGCCGGGATTCTCGACCACGTTGGCCGAGCGCATTCTCGATCGCCTGAAGGAGCAACGGTGACATTGCACTGGACTTTGGAGTGTTCCGCCTGCGCCCACACGCGCGGGGCCGACGGCCTGCCCGGCGTGTGCGAGCACTGCGGCCAACCGTATCTGGTGCGCTTCGCCGCGGCGCCCGGCCCCGAGGCCAAGGCGCTGCTGCGCGAGCGCGCCTGGACCATGTGGCGCTATCGCGAGTGGCTGCCGCTCACCGCGGACGACATGCCCGTCAGTCTGGGTGAGGGCGGCACGCCGCTGCTGCGATTGGCGCGGCTCGGTCCCAAGTACGGCTTCGAGCGGCTCGTCGTGAAGGACGAAGGCGTGAATCCCACGGGGTCGTTCAAGGCGCGTGGTCTTGCGGCCGCGGTGACGCGGGCCGTGCTCGCCGGCGCCAAGACGTTCGTCGTGCCGACGGCCGGCAACGCCGGCGTCGCGCTCTCGGCCTACGCGGCGCGCGCGGGCGTCCGCGCCCGCGTGTATGCACCGCGCAGCACGCCGCGCATGATCCTCAACCAGATCGCGCGCTACGGCGCGGAGCTGGAGCTGATCGACGGCCATATCGGCGACTGCGGCAAAGCGGCGCGCGCCTTCGCTGCCGAAACCGGAGCGGTGGACGTGTCGACGTTGCGCGAGCCGTATCGCATCGAGGGCAAGAAAACGCTTGGCTTGGAGCTTGCCGAACAGCTGCGCTGGACCCTCCCCGACGCGATCGTGTATCCCACCGGAGGAGGCACGGGGTTGATCGGGATGTGGAAGGCATTTCAGGAGTTGCGCGACGCGGGCTGGGTGCGCGGCGGCCTGCCGCGGATGTACACGGTGCAAGCGGCGGGGTGCGCGCCGGTGGTCAAGGCGTTCGAAAGTGGCGCCGACCGTTGCGAGCCGTGGCCCAACCCCGCGACGGTGGCTGCCGGGTTGCGCGTGCCGGGCCCATTGGGCGACCGGCTGATGCTGCGCGCGCTGCGCGAGAGCAACGGCGGCGCCGTCGCCGTTACAGATGACGCGCTCACCGCGGCTGCCGCTGAGCTGCAGGCGATCGAAGGTGTGGATGCGGCGCCCGAAGGCGGTGCGGCGCTGGCGGCGGCGGTGGCGTTGCGGCAGAGTGGGGCGTTGCGCGCCGACGACCAGGTGGTCGTCTTCAATACCGGCGCCGGGTGGCTGTACCAGGCCTAAGCCGTTTATATTGCGACACTTCGCCCCATGCGCATCGCCATTCTCGATCCTTCCGCCGGCATCAGCGGCGACATGACGCTGGGCGCGCTCCTGGCCCTCGGCGTCCCGCCCGCGTGGCTGGAGGAGCTGCCGGCGCGTCTGGGGTTGGACGGGGTGACGGTGACGATCCGCGACGTGCGGCGGTGTGGTGTAGGGTGCAAGCAGATCGAGTTCGGCATTCCGGAGCAGCCGCACGGCCGCCACGTCGGCGAGTTGGTCAAGCTGGTGGAGCGGGCGCCGCTGTCGCCGTGGGTGCGGGAGCGCGCCGTGCGGGCGTTCCGGCTGGTGGGTGAGGCGGAAGGTCGCGTGCACGGCGTGGCGGCGGAGAAAGTGCACCTGCACGAAGTCGGGGCCGTGGACGCCGTGCTCGACATCGTGGGTGGCATCGAGGGCTTCGAGCGGCTCGGCATCGAGACGATCTACAACTTGCCGGTGGCGGTGGGGAACGGTTGGGTGGAGGCGGCGCACGGGCGGCTGCCCGTGCCGGCGCCCGCGACGGCGATCCTGCTCGAGGGCGTCGACGCCGCGCAGGGCGGCCCGGTGGAAGGTGAAGCGACCACGCCGACCGGCGCCGCGCTGGTGCGTGTGTTGTCGCAGGGCCCGCCGCCCGCGCACTGGCGGTTGACCGCGAGCGGCTGGGGGGCGGGGCAGCGCGATCCGCGGACGTATCCCAACGCGTTGCGCATTCTCGTGGCGGAGCAGGCCGCGGAGGCGGCGCGTGTCAGCGTGCTGGCGACCGATGTGGACGACATGAGTCCCGAGTACGTCGATCCGCTGCGGCAGGCCCTGATGGCCGCGGGTGCGCTCGACGTGCAGTTGTGGCCGGTCCAGATGAAAAAGGGCCGCACGGGATTCCGGGTGGAGGTCCTCGCGCCGCCCGACAAGGCAGAGGCGGTGACCGCGGCGCTATTTCAACACAGCACCACGGCCGGAGTGCGGCGGTGGGATGCGGAGCGCGCCACGTTGCCGCGGCGCCAGGTGACGGTACGGATGGGGCCGGATGTGACGGTGCGGGTCAAAGTGTTGGAGCGGGCCGATGGTGCAGGGGTCCGCGTGAAACCGGAATACGACGACGTGCTCGCGGCTGCCGCGGCGCTGGGGAGGCCACCGTTGGACGTGGCCCGCGCCGCCGAGCGGGATGCCGAAGCGCTCGTCGCCAAATTCAAGGAGCCAGAATGATGCTGCGTCGGCTTTCGTTGGCGGTGTTGGCCGTGGCGGTGCTCGCGCCGCGCGGCCGCGCGCAATCGCATGATTGGGCGCCGCCCAAGTGCGACCTCAAGGCGGGTCACTACCTGGTCAACAGCGCGGTGCTGTATCTCAAGAACGCCGCCGAGACCAAGTTCCCCGACCAGACCCAAAAGGATCTCAAGCAAGCGAACGAAGTGCTGGTGCAGGCGATCACGAGCAAGAACCAGGACAAGAATCCCGCCGCCTGGTATTACCTGGGGCGCTACTACGTCGAGATGAAGGACTACGTGGGTGCGGACTCCGCGTTCACGCGCGCCGAGACGTTGCTGCCGGCCTGCAAGGAGGACATCGGCAGCTGGCGGCGCAACGGCCTGTGGGTCGGCGTGCTCAACGCCGGGGTCAAGCAGTGGCAGGCGAACCAGCTCGACTCCGCCGTGGCGACGCTGCGCTTGGCCAACACGATCTACCGCGGCGAACCCACCGGCTTCGCGTACCTGGCGACGATTTTCGCGAACCAGGAGAATCTCGACTCCGCCGCGCATTACTACGACCTCGCCGCCGAGGCGGCGGGGAGCAATGCGCAGTTCACCAAGCAGAAGAAAGAGGCGATGTTCAATCGCGCCGCCGTGCTGTACCAGGCGAAGCGCTGGGCGGAAGCGAAGACCGCGCTGCAGGCGTACCTCGCGGAGTTCCCCAACGATCCCAAAGCGTCCGCCGCATTGGCCGGCGCCTTCAGCGAGTTGGGGCAGCGCGACTCGGCGCTCGGCATCTACAACACGATCATCGCCCACGCCGATTCCGCGGATCCGCTCGACGTGTTCGAGGCGGGCGTCAAAATCTTCCAGGCTGTCCCTACTCCGCCGGACACAGCGCCGCTGGGCACGCAGTGCCGCAGTGACGCGCGGCGCGACCGCACCCTCACACTGGCGCGCATCAGGGCGCGCTGCGACTCGGTCACCGCCAAGGCGATGAAGGCCTATGACGCGGGCGTCGCCGACCAGTATCAGCTGGCCGCGCGCGCCTTCGAGGCGGGGTTGCGGCGCAATCCGGCATACCGGGACGCGTTGTTCAATCTCGCCAACACGTATTACATCACGAAGAACGCCGACAAGATGCTGCCGGTCGCCACGCAGCTCTACGCCGAGGATCCGCTCAACCGCGGTACGGTGCGGCTCATCGCGGGCGCCTGGCTGTTGAAGCAGAAGAGCGACTCCGTGCTCTACTACTTGCAGCGCGCCGATTCGCTGATGCCCGTCGAGGTCACGGTGTCGATGTTCGCGCCGGACTCGCAGAGCGCCGTGATCAACGGGCTGATCACGAACTTCCACGGCAAGCCGAGCGCGCCGCTCAAGCTCGCGTTCGACTTCCTCGATGCGAAGGGCGCCGCCGTGTCGTCCCAAACGGTCGACGTCCCCGCCATCGAGGCCGGGGGCAATTCACAGTTCCAAGCCAAGGCGATCGGCACGGGCATCGTCGCCTGGCGGTACAAGATCGCGCCCTGATGGCCGGCGCCGGGGATTTTGACCGGCGCCTCATTCTCGTCAGCGGGCTCGCCGTCGCGATTGCCGTGGCGGCGGGCTTCCTGGCGCAGCTCCTGACGGCGCTGATCGCGTTCATCACCAACCTGGCGTTCTTCGGGCGCCTCTCCACCACGTTCACGTCGCCGGCGACCCACCATCTCGGCGGCTGGGTGGTCTTGGTGCCGATTGCGGGCGCCCTGATCGTGGGCGTGCTGGCACGCTACGGGTCCGCCGGTATCCGCGGTCACGGGATCCCGGAGGCGATGGAGCAGATCCTCACCAACCAGAGCCGCATGTCCGCGCGGCTCACCGTGCTCAAGCCGCTCTCCGCCGCCATCGCCATCGGCACCGGGGGGCCATTCGGCGCCGAAGGCCCCATTATCGCCACCGGCGGCGCCCTGGGCTCTCTGGTGGGGCAGGTCCTGCGCACCAGCGCGGACGAGCGCAAGACGCTGCTCGCCGCCGGCGCGGCCGCCGGGATGGCGGCGACGTTCGGGAGCCCCGTGGCCGCCGTGCTGTTGGCCGTCGAGCTCTTGTTGTTCGAGTTCCGCCCGCGCTCGCTCCTGCCCGTGGCCCTCTCCGCGGCGGTCGCCACGGGCGTGCGCATCGCGTTCGTGGGCTCCACGCCGGTGTTCGGGACGCCGAGTATCACGCAGCCGAGCGATGCCGCGCTGTTCGGGTATATCGTGATCGGCGGGCTCGTGGGCGTCGTCGCGGTGGGGGTCACCTGGGCCGTGTACGCGATGGAAGACGCGTTCGAGCACGTCCGGATCCATTGGATGTGGTGGCCGGCACTCGGCGCCGTGGCGGTGGGAGTCATCGCGTTGTTCGCGCCCCGCACGCTGGGCGTGGGCTACGACAACATCGCGGACATCCTCGCGGGCAGGATCGTCGGGGGCGCGCTGATCACGTTGTTCGTGTTGAAGTTCGTGTCGTGGTGCGTGGCCCTGGGGAGCGGCACGTCGGGCGGCACGCTCGCGCCGCTGTTCACGGTCGGGGGCGGGCTCGGCGCGGCGCTGGGCGCCTCGGCGTCGTACTTCTTCCCGCACGCGGGCTTCGACCCCCGCATTGCCGCGCTGGTGGGTATGGCGGCCATGTTCGCCGGTGCGTCGCGGGCGTTTCTCGCGTCCGTCGTCCTCGCGTTCGAAACCACACGCCAACCCCTCGGCCTGCTTCCGCTGTTGGGGGGCTGCACGTTGGCCGTGCTGCTCTCCTATCTGCTGATGGAACACACCATCATGACCAAGAAGATCGCGCGGCGCGGCGTGCGCGTGATCGGTGAGTATGGCGTCGATTACCTCGAGCAGGTGGTGATCCGCGATCAGGCGTTGCGGACCGTGGTCACACTCCAGGCGGACGACGCCCTCGTCGCGGTACGCGACTGGCTCGCGCGTGGTGGACCCGGGACGTCACACCAGGGCTTCCCGGTCCTCACCGCCACGGGCACGCTGGCGGGCGTCGTGACGCGCCGCGACCTCTTCGCCGAGGGGTTGGGGCTGGAGACGCCCGTTCGCGACCTGATCAAGCGGCCGCCGGTGGTGATCTACGACGACTGTTCCTTCCGCGAGGCGGCCGACACGATGGTGGTGAGCGGCGTCGGGCGCTTGCCCGTGGTGTCGCGCGCCGCGCCGGGGCGGGTGATCGGCATCATCACGCGCAGCGACTTGCTCGCCGCGCACGCGCAACGCCTCGAAGAGGCGACGGTGACGGAGCAGGGCTTCGAGCTGAAGCACCTCTGGGCCGAGTAGGACCGTTGACGCTCGGCCGCCGCCGGGCCATTTTTCGCGCAGTCACGCGGGCGTAATTCAGTGGTAGAATGCCAGCTTCCCAAGCTGGACGTCGCCGGTTCGAATCCGGTCGCCCGCTCTCTTTGACGCGCTGGGGGTGAGCATGGAACAGGTTGGCCTGCTCGCGGACCTGGCGATCATCTTCACCGTTTCGCTCGTCGTCGTCCTCCTCTTCTACCGATTCCGCCTCCCCCCGGTTCCCGGGTTCATCGTCGCGGGCGTGCTGCTCGGGCCCAATGCGCTCGGCCTGGTGAGCGACGTCGCGGGCGTGGAACGCCTCGCGGACGTCGGCGTCATCCTGCTGTTGTTCACCGTCGGCATCGAGTTCTCGGCCGGCCGGCTACGCGCGCTCGGGCTGCGCGGGCTGGGCGTGGGGCTCACGCAGGTCGTCCTGACGACCCTGGTGGCCGCCGCCGCGGGCTTGGCGCTGGCGGCGCGCTGGCAGACGGCGTTGTTCGTGGGCTTCCTCGTGGCCCTCTCGAGCACCGCCATCGTCCTCAAGATTCTGGCCGACCGCGGCGAGATCGACGCACCGCACGGCCGGCTCGCGACCGGCGTGCTGATCCTGCAGGACCTCTGCATCGTGCCGATGATGCTGGTGCTGCCGTTCCTTTCGGGGCAGGCGGCGGGCGGCGTGGGCGCGCTGGCGTTCGCGATGGGGAAGGCCGCGCTCGTGGTGGTCGGCACCATCGTCGCGGCGCGAGCGGTGGTGCCGCGCGCGCTCGCAGCCATTCTCGCGACGCGCAGCCGGGAGCTGTTCCTCATCGCCGTGATCCTGGTCGGCACGCTCACGGCGCTCGGCACCGCCGCGGCCGGAGCGTCGCTCGCATTGGGCGCCTTCCTGGCGGGCCTCGTGCTGTCGGAGTCCGACTATGGGCACCAGGCGTTGGCGGAGCTGCTGCCGTTCCGCGACGTGTTCATCTCGCTGTTTTTCGTGACCATCGGGATGCTCGTGGACTTCGGGTATCTGCGCCATCACGTGCTGCTCGTGGCTGCGGGCGTAGCCGCCGTGCTGGGCGGCAAGACCGTCCTCGCCGGCGTGGGCCCTGCGCTCGCCGGCTATGCGGGGCGCGTCGCCCTGCTGGCGGGCCTCGCGGTGGCCCAGATCGGCGAATTCTCGTTCGTGCTGGCGCGGGAAGGCCGTGCGGCGGGACTGCTCGGCACCGAAGCATACCAGGCGTTCCTTGCCGTGGCCGTGTTCACCATGCTCGTGACGCCGTTCGTCCTGGCCGCGGGGCCGGTGCTGGTCGACCGTCTGGGCGGCATCGCCGGGCTGCTGCCCGGGCGGGCGGCGCTGGCCGAGACGGGGCAGGTGGAGCCGCTGAGCGATCACGTCATCATCGTGGGCTACGGGCTCAACGGGCAAAACCTCGCCACCGCCCTGCGGTCGATCCACGTGCCCCATCTGGTCGTGGACGTGAATGCCGCGAACGTGCGCCAGGCGCGCGCCCGCGGTGAGGCCGCGTTCTACGGCGATGCGACGCGCGAGGAGATCCTGCGCACCCTCGGCGTGGAGCGGGCGCGTCTGCTGGTCATCGCGATCTCCGATCCGGAGGCGACGCGGCGCGTGGTGCGCGTCGCGCGCGGCCTCAATGCCGCGCTGCACATCATCGCGCGCACCCGCTACGTGGTGGAGATTCCCGAGCTGACCCGACTCGGCGCCAACGCCGTGATCCCCGAGGAGTTCGAGACCTCGATCGAGATCTTCGCGCGCGTGCTCGGGCATTACGGTGTGCCGCCGGCCGAAATCGAGCGCCTCGTGACCGATGTGCGCTCCGAGCATTATGCCGCGCTGCTCAGTCCCGAGGGACAACCGGTGGGCGAACGGGTGGTGACGGGCGTGCCGCAGCTCGGCGTGGAGCGGCTGACCCTCGAGCCCGGAGCCCATGCCATCGGCCGCGCCCTCGCGGACCTGCAGCTGCGCACGCGCACGGGCGCCCTGGTGCTCTGCCTCACGCGGCGGGGAGAGGACCTGCCCACGCCGGACCCGCGCCTGGCGTTCGCCGCCGGGGATCTGTTGTTGATCGCCGGCCGGCCGGCGCAGCTCACCGCGGCACGGCAACTCCTGACGGAGGGGCATCGATCGCCGCCGGCCTGAGGTTCTCGAGGAGGCACGCCGTGTTGATCAACGCGGCATGGGACAGCGCGAGCGGGAAG
>DATLWA010000252.1:0-4572 GCA_035576905.1 Gemmatimonadales bacterium | reverse complement strand
GTCTTACCGCGACGGTGTCGGCAGTCAGCATTTGCAGCACCGGAATCTCCGCGCGCGCGACGGCCGGATCGCGATACAGGCCCAGCGTCGCCTCCAGCGCCGCGAGCGTGAGCTTGTCGGCGCGCACCGCGCGGGCCACGGGATCGTTCTGGCACGCTTCGATGGCCGCGCGGCGGCCCACCAGAATGCCGGCCTGCGGCCCGCCCAGCAGTTTGTCGCCCGAGAACACCACGAGGTCGAATCCCGCGGCGACCGCCTGCGGCACGGTGGGCTCGCCGCTGAGACCCCACGGCGTGAGGTCGAGTAAGAGCCCCGAGCCGAGATCGAACAGACTCGACAGGCCCTGCGCGCGCGCGAGCCCGGCGACCTCCGCCGGCTCGAGCTCCGCGGTGAAGCCCGTCACCTGGAAATTCGAGCGGTGCACCTTGAGCAGCAGCCGCGCGCCGGCGGCGATCGCCTGCTCGTAATCCTTCTTATGAGTGCGGTTGGTGGAGCCGATTTCCATCAGGCGGGCCCCCGAGCGCGCCATGATTTCGGGAATGCGGAAGCCGCCGCCCACTTCGACCAGCTCGCCGCGCGACACGGCGACGCCGGCGCCCGGCGCCAGCGCGCCCAGCGCCAGCAGCAACGCGCCCGCGGCGTTGTTCACCACCAGCGCGCTTTCGGCGCCGGTCAGCTCCGTCAACAGGTTACGGCACAGCGCCTGCCGCGAGCCGCGGGCGCCTCTGCCTAGATCGTACTCGAGATTGGAGTAACCACGGGCGACGGCGGTCATGGCGCGCACGGCGGCAGGCGCGAGCGGCGCGCGGCCCAGGTTCGTGTGCAGCACGACGCCCGTGAGGTTGATCACGGGTCCGAGGCGCGCCTCGGCCAGCGCGCGCACGCGCGCCGCGATGACGGTTCCCCAACCTTCGGCCGGCGCCTCGCCGCCGTCGGCGCGCGCGGCGTCGAGCGCCTCACGGGCGGCGCGCAACACCACGCCGCGCGGCTGCGCCGCGAGCAGCGGCGTCACGTCCGGCAGGGCGAGCAGGGTGTCTACGGCGGGCAGCCGCCGCCGCGGGTCGCTCACGGCGTCGTGTCCTTGCGCACGCGCGTCGTATCGCGGGGCGCTTTCGTGGTGTCTTTCGCGACCGGCTTCGGTACCGGCACGGCGAGTACGGTTACCCCGTCGGCTTTGGCGCCGTTCAGGTTGGTGGCGCCGCGCACGCGCGCGAGATACTTGCTGCCCGGCTGGAGCGGCACGCTCACGCGCACCACGATCTTGTCGGTGGGGACCGGCCGGCCCCGCAGCAGATGGCGCGCCAGCGTGTCGACTGGCGCCGCACCCGCCGGACCGCCGGGTCCTGCCGCGCGGCCGCCCGGACGCGCGACGACGGGCGGCGCGCGCTTGGTCGTGTCGACGGCCGCGCGGCGCGACGTGTCGGCGGCGTGCTTGAGCGAGTCCTGCACGGCGCGCTCGCGCGCGCGCGCCGAGTCGTACGCGGCGGCCGCGTAGATGGCGACCACGGGCACCGGCGTCGTATCGGGCAGCAGGAACACGTGCACGGCGCTCGTGTCGAGCGGTGTGGCCGGATCGAGGGGGGCGTTGAACTCGAGCCGCATGGCGAGCGAATCCACCAGCGCGGCCGCGTGCAGCCGCGGGCCGGCGGTATCGTGCGCGAACGTCCACAGCACCGCCGTCGCCGCGGAGTCGACGTGCACCTCCGCGGAGTCATACGCCTCGCGCCGGTCGATGCGGCGATTGCTGTTCTGGTCGTTCACGGCGTAGACGACATAGTTGCCGGGCGGAATCCCGGTGAGCTTGAAGTTGCCGGCCGAGTCGGCGTAGGTGACGTACGGCACTGTGTCGGGGCGCAGCGCGGCGAGGATCAGGCCCTGCGTCAGCCCGCGCTGCTCGACCCAGGCGAGCGCCGTGCCGGTGATCGCGGCGTGCGGCAGGGCGGGGCCGGTCGAGAACACGATGGTGCGGCCCTGCTTCATGATGTTGTGGCGCAGGTCCGTGACGCCGGGAAAAATCTCCAGCCGGTACACGCGGCCGCGCCGCCAGCCTTCATTGGGATGCACGTGAATGGCGCTGCGGTGCCAGGAGACTTTCACATCGCCCGCGACGGGCGAGAGCGTCACCAGTTTGGCCAGGCCCGAGATGCCCGCCGCGCCGCCCGAGGAGCCCGGCATTTCGTCGATCACCTCGTCGAATTGAATCACGACGTCGCCCTTCAGCTCGGGGAGCACGGCCCCCGAGTCGGGCCGCACCGTCATGACCTGGGGCGGCGCCGTGTCGGGCGGCCCGCCCGGCGGGTCGCCCTGACTGGCGCAGGCGGCGCAGGCGAGGGCTACGAGCAGCCGAGCGCTTTGAGCTTGTCGGCGAGGACGCCGCGCTGCGTGCGCCACGTCTGCTCCTTCTCACGCTCCTTGGCGACCACGTCGGCGGGCGCGCGGGAGACGAAGTTCTGGTTCGACAGTCGCGCTGCGAGCGCGGCGAGCTGCTGGTCGAGACGATCGAGCTCGGTCGCGAGCCGGCCGCATTCCTGCTTCACGTCCACGGCGCCCGTCAGCGCCACGAGCACGGCGCTGCCGTCGGCGAGCACGGCATGACCGCCGCCCGCGCCTTGGGGCTGGGGGCCGATCGCCAGCGCCGCGAGATTGGCGAGCCGCACGATCGTGTCCTGCTCGCCCGCGAGCGCCCGCTGCGCGTGTTGCGTTTTCGGCGTGATCGTCGCCGTGAGGCGCTCCTTGGGCGGGATGCGGTACTCCGCGCGGATGTTGCGGATGGCGGTGATCGCCTCCTGAACCTGCATGAATTCGTTCCACGCCAACTGATCGAAGAACTCGTTCCGCACTTGCGGCCAGTCGGCGACGACGAGCAGATCGGCGGCGGCCCGCCCCGGCAGCTTCTGCCACAGCTCCTCAGTAATGAAAGGCACGACCGGGTGCAGCAGGCGCAGCACCACGTCGAACGTGTAGGCCAACACGGCGTGCACCACACTCGCATCGCGGCCGGCGCTGAGCCGCGGCTTCACCGCCTCGAGGTACCAGTCGGCCAGGTCGCGCCAGGCGAGCTGGAAGGCGAACTCGGCCGCGTTGTCCAGGCGGAATTCTTCAATCGCCTCCGTGGCGTTCTCGATCGCCCACTGGGCGCGCGCCAGCATCCAGCGGTCGGCGAGCGTGAGCTGCGACTTGTCGATCTGGTCGATCGCGGGCACCCGATCGGGCAGCTGGCTGAGGATGAAGCGCCCGATGTTCCACAGCTTGTTGGCGAAGTTGCGGCCCGGCGCGAACGTGGTCTCGAGGTCGCTTGGGTCCACGATCACGTCGGCGCCGAGTGAGCCGCCGCCGATCAAGGTCCACCGTAAGGCGTCGGTGCCGTAGAGCCGCACCACGTCGCGCGGATCGATGCCGTTGCCCAGCGACTTGGACATCTTGCGATGCTGCGTGTCGCGCACCGTGCCCGTCAGGTACACGGTCGTGAACGGCAGCCGCCGGTCCATGAAGTGGTAGCCCGACATCAGCATGCGCGACACCCAGAGCTGCAGGATCTCGGGCGCCGTGACCAGCGTGTGGCCCGGATAGAAACGCGCCAGGTCGGGCGTCTCTTCGGGCCAGCCGAACGTCGCGAACGGCCAGAGCCAGGAGGAGAACCACGTGTCGAGCACGTCGGGATCCTGCACCACCGGACCGCCGCACTTGGGGCACTTGGCGGGGTCCTGGCGGTCCGCCCATTGGTGCTTGCACGTGGTGCAGGTGAACACGGGGATGCGGTGCCCCCACCACAACTGGCGCGAAATATTCCAGTCGCGGATGCCCGCCATCCAGTTCACGAACGTGGCGCGCCAGCGCTCGGGGATGATCTTGAACTCGCCGCGCTCAAAGGCCGCGAGCACGGGCTCGGCGAGCGTCTGCATCTTCACGAACCACTGATCGGAGAGCCGCGGCTCCACCACCGTGTCGCAGCGGTAGCAATGGCGCACGCCGTGCTGGTGCTGCTCGACCTTCACGAGCAGGCCCTCCTTTTCGAGCAGCTTGCCGATCTTCTTGCGGGCGGCGAAGCGATCGAGGCCCTGCAGCTCGGCCGGCACGCGGGACGACTTCTCCATGTGCCCGTCCTCAGTCAGGATCAGCGGCTTCTCGGCATCGGGCCACACGCGATTGGCGATATCGAAGTCGTTGGCGTCGTGGGCGGGCGTCACCTTGAGCATGCCGGTCCCGAATTCCTTCTCCACCGCGTCGTCGGTGCCCATGGGAATCGCGAGACCGGACAGCGGGATCGTGACCTGCTTGCCCTTGAGGCCCTTGTAGCGCGCGTCCTTGGGATGATAGACCAGGCCGATGTCGCCGAACATCGTCTCGGGGCGCGTCGTGGCCACGGTGACGGCGCCCGATCCGTCGGCCAGGTTGTACTTGATATGGTAGAGGTTGCCGCTGGTCTCGTGGTGCTCCGCTTCCTCGTCCGACAGGGCGGTGAGGCAGTGCGGGCACCAGTGGATCACGCGGTGGCCCCGGTAGATCAGTTTCTCTTCCCACAATCGCACGAACACTTCGCGCACCGAGCGCGAGTACGCCTCGTCCAGCGTG
>DATLWA010000251.1:0-4154 GCA_035576905.1 Gemmatimonadales bacterium | reverse complement strand
AACGCTGCCGCGGCCTCGCCACGCGCGGCGGCCCGCTCAACCGGCTGCGCGCGTTGCGGGCGCTGGCGCTGCCGCTGGTGCTGTCGGCGCTGCACGAGGTGGACGAGCGCGCGCTCGCCTTGGAAACACGCGGCCTCTCGGCCGGCGCGCGCCGTACGTCGCTCGCGCCGCCGCCCGACTCGACGGCTGAGCGCATCGTGCGGTGGACCCTGGTCGCTGGATGCGTCGCGGGCGTCGTGGGGAGGGTGCTGTGGCGGGTGTGACGCTCGCCGACGTGCGCTTCTGGTATCCCGCCACCGAGCACCCGGCGCTCTACGGCGTGTCGCTCGCGGTGTCGCCGGGCGACGTCGTCGCCGTGATCGGCTCCGTGGGCGCGGGCGCCTCGACGCTGCTGCTCGTGGCCGCGGGTCTGGCGCCCCGGGTGACCGGCGGGAAACTCGCCGGAATTGTTCAAGCCCCGCCGTCCGGAATCGTTCTCCCGACTCCCTGGACCCAAGTCTCCGGCATGGCCTTCAGCGTTTGGGACGAGGTCGCCTTCGGCCCCGCGAACCAGGGCGTGGCGCGCGACGAGATCGCGCGGCGCGTGGATCGCTGGCTCGGGCGCCTCGAGGTGGCGCACCTCGCGGCGCGCGACCCCGCGACACTCTCGGGCGGCGAGCTGCAGCGTGTGATCCTTGCCGGCGTGCTGGCGATGGAGCCGGCCCTGCTGCTGCTCGACGAGCCGACGGCGGAGCTCGATCCCGCGGGCGCCGCCCTGGTGTGGCGCTTAGTGCGCGAGCTCGCGCGCACCGAGCAAAAGGCGATCCTCGTGGCGACGAGCGATCTAGACGCGATTCCCGACTTCGCGACGCGCGTCGTCTGGCTCGAGCACGGGCGCGTGCGCGCCGCGGGCCCGCCCGCCGACGTGCTGTCGCGCGACGACATCTGGACCGAGGGCCCGGGCTCCACGACCGTGGCGGGCGTGTGGCGCAGCGCCGGCCTCGCGGCGCCCGTGCCGCTCACGGTGGCCGACGCCGTCGCGCGCTTGCGATGACCACGGCCCTGCGGTGCGACGGCGTGTCGTTCGCATACGGCAAGACGCCGGCGATCGCCGATCTCTCGTTCGCGCTGGCCCCGGGCGAGCGCGTCGCGTTGCTCGGCAAGAACGGCGCGGGGAAGTCCACGCTGGTGCGGCTCATCACCGGCTTGCTGCATCCCTCTGCCGGCACCGTCTGGGTAGGCGACTGGGAGACGCGCGGTCGCCGGCCCGAGCAGCTCGCGCGGCGTGTCGGATCGGTGTTCCAGCATGCCGATCAACAGCTGTTCGCGTCGAGCATTCGCGCCGACGTGGAATTCGGCCCGCGGGCGTTGGGATTACCCCGGGCGGACATTGCGCGGCGTGTGGAATCCGCGCTCTCCGCTCTCGGTCTGCTGCCGCTGGCGGACCAGCACCCCTACGACGTTCCGCCGCCCTGGCGCAAACTCGCGGCGCTGGCGGGCGCCCTCGCGCTCGAGCCGGTGCTGCTCGTGTTGGATGAGCCCACGGCGGGGCTCGATCGCGCGTTGCGCGGGCTCGTGGCGCGCGCGGTGGCGCAGCGCGCCGCGGCCGGTGTCAGCGTGATGGTGGTCACACATGACCTCGCGTTCGCAGCCGAGGCGCTGGACCGCGCGCTGGTGCTCGACCGTGGGCGGCTCGCGTGCGACGCACCCCTCAATGAGTTACTGGGTGACGCGGCGCGCCTGTCGCCGCTCGGGCTCGCGTCGCCCGCGGTCGCGGCACTGTCGCGCGCGCTGGCGCTGCCCGGCGCGCCGCTGCGTGCGGCGGACGTGGCGCGCGGACTCGCGAGCGTTGCCCGGCCGCCACACCCGGTCTAAATTCCTCCTCGCTCATGCTTTCGCCTCAGGCTTTCGCCACGCACCTGGCTCGCGCGGTGGACCTCTTCCGCGACTCCAGTGCGAAAGAGGCCCAGAAGTCCGCGTTGCGGGCCTTGATGGCGTTGGTACAACTCGCCGATGTGCTGGTCGAAACGCGGGACGGCGTGCTGTTCATCAACGGCTCCGCCGTTCCGGGCGACGCGTATAAGCCGCTGGTCGAGCGTCTCGTGCTGCACGGCGTGCGCCACATCGAAATCCCCATGGCCGCACCGCCCGCCGATCTCTTCAACCTGCTCAAGTCGCTCGCCGATCAACCCGGCGCCGAGGACGTCCCCACGCGGCTGCGCTCCGGCGGCACCCAACGGGTGTCCGTCGCCATGTCGCAGCTCTTCGCCGGGGACGCGGACGCGGACGTAGGGCTCCCGCAGGGCGACGTGTTGGTCGAGCACGCGCCGGTGTTGCCCGACGCCACGCCGTCCGCGGCGCCGGCCCTGGATCTCGGCACCGGCGGCTTGTTGCACGGCGAGCTCGACGACGTCCGCTCGACCACTCCGATGGACGTGGGCCCGATCACGCGGGACGTGCCGCCGCCTCCAGCGACTGTCGCGCCCCCGCCGCCCCCGCCCCAGAGCAGTGAGCCGGAGATCGAGCGTCAAAGCCTGGCCGCATCCGTCGCACCGATCGTGCCCGCCAAGGCCGGCGACGATGACGTCCTCGCGCAGCTGGAGCGCAGCCCGCAGAGCGCCAACGTCGGCGATCTGCTGGCGGTGGTGGCGCGCCAGGTCGAGACCGCCATCAAGGCCGACCGCCTGGAGCGCGCGCTGAAGATGCTCGCGGCCGTCGTGCGGCTCGAGGCGAAGGTCGCCGACGCGCCGCGCCGGACGTACGGCATCGCGCTGAAGCGCATGTTCAACAAGCCGCTGCTGCAGGGCGTCGCGCATCTGCTCGACTATCCGGCGCAGCGCGAGGACGGCGCCCTGGTGCTGCAGCGCGCCGGCGCCGACGGCGTGGAAGTGCTGCTCGACATCCTGGTCGCGGCGCCCACCGTGGTCGAGCGGCGCGGCGCATTCGACGCGCTCACGCGCATGAAGCAGGGCACCGACCAGCTGGTGCACATGTTGTCGCACCCGCAGTGGTTCGTCGTGCGCAACATCGCCGAGCTGGTGGGCGAGCTGGGGCTCGAGGACGCCGTGCCGGCGCTCGCCAAGCAGGTGGGCCACGAGGACGAACGGGTGCGCAAAGCCGTGGCGCTGGCGCTCGCCAAGATCGCCACGCCGACGTGCGCCGAGCCGCTGCGCCGCGCGCTGCGCGACAAGTCGCCGGTGGTGCGGATGCAGGTGGCGCTGGGGATCGGCGGGCGCAAGTCCGGCGCGCTCGCGATGCCGCTGGTCGTGGCGCTGGAGGAGGAGAAGGATCCTGAAGTGGAGCGCGAGCTGATTCTGGCGCTGGGCCGCATCGCCAGCCCCGACGCGGTGCAGGCGCTGATCAAGTTCGCGCAGCCGTCGGGCCGGTTGTTCGGCCGCAAGCCCACGCCGCTGCGGGTCGCGGCAGTGGAAGCGCTGCGGCTTGCCGCCACCCCCGCCGCACTGGGGACGCTACAAGGGCTGGCCGGCGACTCGGACCGTCAGGTGAAGGCCGCGGCGCAGGCCGCGGTCGTGGAGCTTAATAAGAAGGCTACTGCGGGACGAAGCTCATCTCCGGCGTGAGCCGCCGCGCCGCCGCGGCGAGCAGCCGCGCCGCGCGCTGCAGGTCTTCCACTGCCACCATTTCGTTGGGGCTGTGCATGTAGCGGTTCGGGACGCTCACCAGGCCCGTGGGCACGCCGCGCAGCACGTTGTAGATCGCGTCGGCGTCGGTGCCCGTGTCGTGCGGCGCCGCCTGCACCGTGTAGGGAATTTTCTCCGCTTCGGCGCACTCCACCAGCAGCTCGAACACCTTGGCGTTGATCGACGACCCGCGCGCCAGCACCGGGCCGCCGCCCAGCTTGTGATCCCCCGCCAGCTTTTTCTCCGCGCCCGGCCAGTCCGTCGCGTGCGTCACGTCCACCACCAGCGCCACGTGCGGATCGATGCCCACCGCGCTGGTGCGCGCGCCGCCGCCGGTCCAGGCGATCTCTTCCTGCGTGGTCGCCACGGCGAACACGCCAGCGTGCTTGGGCCGGTCGGCCGCGACCAGGCGCAGCGCCTCGGCCACCACGTAGGCGCCGATGCGATTGTCGATGCTGCGGCTCACGATGCGACCGTGGGGCAGCTCGAGCACGCCCGCTTCCAGCACCGCGGCGTCGCCGACGCTCACCCGCT
>DATLWA010000250.1:0-4471 GCA_035576905.1 Gemmatimonadales bacterium | reverse complement strand
CGCACCGACCGGATGCCCGCCTGGGTGGCGATGGCCGCCGCGCTGCGGGCGTTATCGCCCGTGAGCATCACCGTGTGCGTCACGCCGAGCGTCGCCAGACGCGCCATCAAGGCCGGCACCTGCGGCCGCAGGCGGTCCGCGAAGGTGAGCTGTCCCGCAAGGCGCCCGTCGATCGCCACGTAGGACCGCGTCTGCGCCGCGGCCGAAGGCAGCACCGCGACGCCGCATTCTCGCAGGAAGAGAGGCGTCCCGATCCACAGATCCCGACCGCCCACGCGCCCCACCACGCCTCCGCCGGCGACTTCGCGAAACCCTTCAGCCGGCGGCAATGCGGCGCCGGCCCGGCGCCCCGCCTCCACCACCGCCTTGGCGAGGTGGTGCGAGGAGAGCTGCTCCACGCCGGCGGCGAGGCGCAGCAGCTCCGCCGGCGCGAGGCCGTCGGTCGCCTCGACGCCCGCCAGCTCGGGATGGCCCACCGTCAGCGTGCCGGTCTTGTCGAACACCACGACGCGCGCGCGCCCGAGCTGCTCGATCGCCGCGCCGGTTTTGACGATGATCCCGGCCCGCGCCGCCCGGCTGATCGCGGCAATCACACCCACCGGCACCGCGAGAATCAGCGGACAGGGCGTCGCCACGACCAGCACGGCGAGCACCGCATCCGGCCGGCCGGTCGTGAGCCACGCGACGCCGCACATCACGAGCGTGGCGGGCGTGAACCACACGGCGAAGCGGTCGGCGAGGCGCTGGATCGGCGGCTTCTCCTGCCGCGCCCGCTCCACCAGGCGTACGATCTGCTGGTACTGGCTCTGGGCGCTGACGCGGGTCGCGACCAGCGTCAGGGCGCCTTCCAGATTCACGCTCCCCGAGAGCAGCGTGACGCCCGGCGCCGCGCGGACCGGCTCGGGCTCCCCGGTGAGCGCCGACGCGTCGACCGCACCGAACCCGGCCGCCACCTCGCTGTCCACCGGCACCAGGTCGCCCGGCCGGACCAGCAGGCGATCGCCCACGACCACGCGGTCCACGGGAATCTCTTCGAAGCCGTCGCCCGCCACGCGGCGCGCGATGCGCGGCGCGCGGGCGAGCAGCTCCTCGAGCGAGCTCGAAGCCCGCGTCATGGCGTAGCGCTCGAGCGCTTCGCCGCCCGACTGCATCAGCACGATGACGACGCCCGCGAAGTACTCGCCGAGGATCACGGCCGTCACGATCGCGAGCATCGCGACGACGTCGGCGGCAAAGCGGCCGCGCAGCAGTCCCTGAACGGTCTGCGCTACGAGCGGCCCGCCGCCCAGGAGCAGCGCGGCGAGCAGGATCGCGTCCCCCACAGCGGGCGCGTGCAACGCAAAGCGGGCGGCCAGCCCGAAGGCCAGACCGCTCGCCGCGACCGCCACGACCGCGTAGCGGCGGAGTGCGCGCGCGCCGCGGGTCAGTAGCGCGGCTCCAGGCACCCGCGCGCCATCAGTTGGAGACGTTGTACGGCAGGATCACGTCGAGCTGCGCACCACCCTGCGCGCCGTTGCGGGCCGCGATGCGGCCGCCGTGCACGCGCACCACGGCGGCGGCCAGCGCCAGGCCAAGGCCCGTGCCGTCGCCGCGGGTGCGGGCTTGGTCGGCCCGGTAAAACGGCTCGAACACGTGGGGCAAGTCGGCTGCGGCGATCCCCGGTCCGCTGTCCTCCACGACCAGATGGGCGCCGTCGGGCGAGCGCTCCGTCACCACCCGGATGGTCCCATCCGGCGGCGCGTACTTCACCGCATTGTCCAACAGCGCCGCGACAAGCCGTGCCAGCAGCGCCGCGTCGACCGGAACCGGCGGCAGGCCACTGTCGAGCGCAGTGTCCATGCACAATCCTTTTTCCGCCACACGGCGCCGCAGCGGTGTGAGCGCCGCGCGCACTGCCTGGTTCAAGTCCTGCGGACCGATCTCAGGATGCAGCAGGTGTGACTCCGCGCGCGTGATCAGCAGCAGATCCTCGGCCATGCGCGACAGCCGCTCGGATTCCTCCAGGGCGCTGCGCAAGACGTGCTGGTACTCGCGCGGCGAACGCTCGGCACGCAACGCCACCTCGATCTCGCCGCGCAACGCCGTGAGCGGCGTCCGCAGCTCGTGGCTCACGTCGGCCGTGAGGCGTCGCTGCGCGGTGAACCCCTGCTCGAGACGCTCCAGCATACGGTTCAACACGGCCACCAGCGCGCGGTATTCTTCCGTCTCCGCGTGGGCCGCGATCCGCTGGTCCAGGGTCCCCGCTTCGATTCGCGTCGCTTGCGTCGTGATCTCTTGCACCGGCCGCATCGCCGAGCCCACGACGGTCCAGGCGCCGACCAGCGTCGCCGTCCCGCCGAGGAGGATCAGCGCGCCCAGCGCCACGACCAAGTCGCGCTGGACGACGTGCACGAGGGCCGCGTTGGCGAGTGGGTCCAGCTCCGTTATCACGCGCGACGCCGCCCAAAACGACGCCGCGGCCACGCCGGCAAGTCCTACCGCCATCGTGGCCGCGAAGCGCAGGGCGAGCGTGCGCCCCAGCGAGCTCGGCATCCTAATCGCGTTCGGGCAGCTGCATGCGGAACCCGACTCCGCGAACCGTGTGAATCAATTCGCTGCCGGCCGCCTGCATCAGCTTGCGCCGCAGGTTGCCGACGTGGACGTCCACCACGTTGCTCTCGGGATCGAAGTGGAGATCCCATACTTTCTCGAGCAGGTCCGTGCGCCGGATCACTTCCTCCGGACGCAGCAGGAAATGCTCGAGCAGCTGGAACTCCTTCGGTGTGAGCTCGAGCTTCTTGTCCGAGACTTTCACTTTGTGCTTCAAGCGGTCGAGCTCCACCGGCCCGTAACTCAGCAGCTCGGTGCGTCCCGCGCCGCCACGGCGGACCAGGGCGCGCACCCGGGCCAGCAGCTCGTCGAACTTGAAGGGCTTGGTCAGGTAGTCGTCGGCGCCGGCATCGAGGCCGCGGACCACATCCTCCGTCGTATCGCGGGCGGTCAGCATCAGGATCGCCGTCTGGCGCCCTTCGCGCCGCAGCTCGGTCGCGAGCTGCAGCCCGTTCTTCTTCGGCAGCATCAGGTCGAGGACGATCAGATCGTAGTCGTAGACGTGCGCCAGCATGGTCGCTTCGTCGCCGTCGGGGGCGACATCCACGGCGTAGCCCTCCTCGCGCAGCCCCTGTTCGATGAACCCGGCGACCTTCCGGTCGTCCTCAACCACAAGGATTTTCATGATTCGAGGTTATGAATCCCCCGTCCAAGCGAGTCTAAAGAACTGGTGAAGAAACCTTCATCCGTCGGCCGGCGCGAGCGGCAGGGCAAGGGTGAATTCGGCGCCCTGGCCGGGCCCGCTGGCGACCGTCAGGCGACCGCCCAGCACGGCCGCCAGCCGATGGGACACCGGGAGGCCGAGGCCGGTCCCGAGGCCGGAGTGGGGATCGAAACGCTCGAACGGCTCGAAGATGCGCTCGTGCAGCTCGGCCGGGATGCCCGGGCCGCTGTCGGATACGACAAAACGGATCTCGGCGTCGCGCGGCTCGACGGCTACAACCACCGCGGTGCCCTGCGGCGTGTGGCGCACGGCGTTGGAGAAGAGGTTCACGAGAATCTGCTCGAGCCGCACGGCATCGGTCCGCAGCGTCGCGCTCTTGACCGGCAGCCGCGTGTCGAAGCGGATGCCTTTGGCGTCAGCCGCCGGGCGCAGGCCGGCGAGCGAGCGCTGCACCGCGCCCGCCGCGTCCACTTCGCGCCACACCGGCCGCACGCGCCCGGCATCGAGCCGGCTGAGGTCGAGGAAGTTGTTCAGGAGGGTGATCGTGCGCTCGGCCGCCTCAAAGACCTCGCGCGCCGCCTGGGAGACCGGCTCGCCCCCCGGGCGCACCAGCCGCTCCGCCCACCCGTAGACGCCCGTGAGCGCGTTGCGCAGCTCGTGGTTCATCATGGCGAAGAAGAGGTCGCGCTGACGCTGCATCGCCTGGACCTGCCCCAGCAGTCGCCCGGCCTCTTCGGACAGGCGCGCGTTCTCGACGGCCACCGCCGCCTGTCGCGCGAGCAGCACGGCGATCCCCTCGTCTTCCGCATCGAACTCCGCGGCGCCGAGTTTTTCCGTCAGGTACAGGTTCCCGAACACGCCGTCGCGTCCCACGATCGGCACGCCGAGGAAGGATCGCATGGCGGGGTGATGCGGGGGAAAGCCGTGCTTGGCGGGATGGCGGTTGATGTCGGCGGTGCGGATCGGCCGGGGCTCGTGAATCACCAACCCCAGCAGGCCGCGGCCGCTCGGCAGGTCGCCGATGGCGCGCCGCGCCTCCTCCGACAGGCCGGAGGTCACGAATTGTACGAGCGATTTTCCGTCCGGGCCGAGGACGCCGAGCGCCGCGTACTTCGCGCCCACCACGTCGCGCGCCGCGTCGACCAGTTTTTGCAACACCGGCTCGAGCGCGTGCTCCGCGAACACGGCGGCGCTGGCGGCGAGCAGCCGCTCGAACCG
>DATLWA010000249.1:0-14140 GCA_035576905.1 Gemmatimonadales bacterium | reverse complement strand
GTCCGCGCCACGTACACCGCCGCCGTTAGATCCCCCGCCACATTCACCGTGGTGCGGCACATGTCCAGGATGCGGTCCATACCCAGGATCACGGCGATGGCCTCGGGCGGCACGCCCACCGTCGCCAGCACCACCATGATCAACGGCAGCGAGCCACCCGGCACGCCCGCCGCGCCGATCGCGGTGATCACGCTCAATACCACGACGATCGCCTGCGTGCCGAGGTCGAGATGGATGCCGAACACCTGCGCCAGGAATAGCACCGTCACGCCTTCGTACAGCGCCGTGCCGTTCATGCACATCGTGGAACCCAGCGGCAGCACGAACCCGGCGATCTTCGGTGAGATCTTCAACTCGTTCTCGGCCACCGAGATGTTCGTGGGCAGCGTGGCGTTGCTCGAGCTGGTGGAGAAGGCCGTCGCGAGACTCGCGGTGATCTTGCGCCAGAAGATCAGCGGATTGAGGCCGCCGAGGAATCGCACCATCAGCGAGAGACTGAACGTGGCGTGAATCAGCAGGCCCACGAGTACCACGGCCACGTACTTCCCGAGGTTGCCGAGCAATCCCCAGCCGAACCGCGACGTCACCACGAAGATCAGTCCGAACACGCCGTAGGGCGCGAGCTTCATGGCGAGATCGATGATCTTCACGATCGCTTCGCCCAGCGCATCGAGCAGGCGGATCACCGGCCGCGACTTGTCCGCGGGCAGCAGCGTGAGCGCCGCGCCGAACACCAGCGCGAAGAAGATGATCCCCAGCATGTCCATCCCCGCCGCCGCCGCGATGGGATTGCGCGGCACGATGTTGATGAAGAGATCGATGCCGAACTTGGTCGCGCCGCCCGCCTGCAGGCCCTGCGCCTGGGTGCGGTACGTATCCATTAATTGCTGGCGGACGTCGGGCGACAGGCCGGCGCCCGGCTGCACCAGGTTCACGAGCACGAGGCCGATCACCGCCGAGATCGCGGTCGAGACCACGAAGTACGCGATCGTGCGTGTGCCGACGCGCCCGACTTTGCGGATGTCGCCCAGCCCCGCGACGCCCAGCGCGATGGACGCAAACACCAGCGGCACGACGGTCATCAGAAGCATCCGCAGGAAGATCTGTCCCACGGGTGCCGCGATGTTGTCGCCGATCCAATGCACCGTGGGCGCCACGGTCGCCGGGTCACGCACGGCCAAGGCGTTGGCGGTCAGGCCGATGGCGGCGCCGCTGACGAGCCCGACGATGATCTTGGTGTGCAGCTTCATGCCGCGGCTCCGCCGGCGCGCGCGCGCACCTTGCTGTGGCGCACGCTATAGAGGAAGTAGATGCTCGAGCCGATCGCCATCCACAGGCCGAAGCGCAGCCAGGTGAGCAACGGCAAGCTCAACATCAAGTACAAGCAGAACAGGCACGACACGATCGGCAGCACCGGCACCCACGGCGTGCGGAAGGGCCGCGGCCGGTCGGGCTCGGCGCGGCGCAGCACGATGATCCCGATCGCCACCAGCACGAACGCGAACAGCGTGCCGATGTTGGTCAGCTCGAGCACCCAGCCGATCGGCGCGAAGCCCGCCAGCACCGCGACGAAGATTCCCGTGATGATCGTGGTGATGTACGGTGTCTTGTAGCGCGGGTGCAGCTTGCCGGCCCATGGCGGCAGCAGGCCGTCGCGCCCCATCGACATGAAGATGCGCGCCTGGCCCAGCTGGAAGACGAGCAGCACCGACGTCATCGCGGCCACAGCGCCCAGCGCCAGGATGCCCGCCGCCCAGCCGGCGTGGATGTACTGCAGCGCCACGGCGAGCGGGTCCGGCACGTTGAGCTTGTCCCAGGGGATGAGGCCCGTGAGCACGAGCGCGATCGCGACGTACAGGATCGTGCAGATGATCAAGGACGCAATGATCCCGATGGGAATGTCCTTTTGCGGGTTCTTCGCCTCCTCGGAGGCGGTACTCACCGCATCGAACCCGATGTAGGAGAAGAAAATGATCGCGGCGCCCACGCTGATGCCCCTTATCCCGTTGGGTGCGAACGATGGCGACGTCCACTGCTCGGGATGGATGTGCACGAACCCGACCACCAGGAACAAGCCGATCACGCCCAGCTTCAGCGCCACCATCAACGCGTTCACCCAGGCCGATTCCTTGGTGCCGATCACGAGGAGCCAGGTGATGATGCCGACGATGGCGAACGCGGGGAAATTGAAGACGATGGGGATGGGACCGAGGTGCGGGGCGGCGGCGAGCAGCGCGGGATCGTGCAGCGCGGCGCGCAGGTCGGTCACGAGCCAGCGCGGCATGGTGATCCCGAAGCCGCGCAGCAGCGAATCGAAGTAGCCCGCCCAGCCGATCGCCACGGCCACGTTGCCGACGGCGTACTCGAGAATCAGGTCCCAGCCGATGATCCACGCGATCAGCTCGCCCAGCGTCGAGTAGGCGTACGTGTACGCGCTGCCCGAGATGGGGATGAGCGCCGCGAACTCGGAATAGGTGATGGCGGCGAAGGCGCTGGTGACGCCCGCGAGGATGATCGAGATGACGATGGCGGAGCCGGCGCCGACGTGGCCGGAGTCGCCGGCGATGGCGGTGCCGATCGCCGCGAAAATGCCGGCGCCGATGATGGCGCCGATGCCCAGCGCCGTGAGCTGGACGGGCCCGAGGGATCGCTTGAGGCCGCCGCCCGCCTCCCCGTCGGCGATGCATTGGGCGACGGTCTTACGCGCGAAGAGCTGGCTCAGGGGCCCTCCAAGAGGCCGTCTTGAGACGTTGCGTGGTTCACTCGCACAAGCGAGCGGCGAATCAGAGCGTGAACTTAATCGTGGCTATGGCGGCGACCGGTGTACCGTCACGCGTAACGGCCGGTAAGAATCGGCAGTCTCGCATCCGCTCCATGAAGTCGCGGCGGAAGCCTGGATCCTTGGGCAGCGGATCGATGACCACCTTGGTCACGTGCCCGTCGGCTGCCACCCAGAACCGGACACTGTAGGTGCCGTGGTCCGATGCCGGGACCTTGCCATACGGGAATGTCGTCCACAGCGGCTTCGGCTGGGGAATGTACGCGGAGTCGCCGCCGGTTCCAGGCCCCACCGCGCTGCCGATACCCGGTCCCTGCCCCGACCCTAAGCCGCCGCCCGCGCCCGGGCCCACGCCCGTCGCGGGTCCGGTGGGACCGGTCTGCGGCTGCGGCACCTCGATGCGGGCGAGGTCGATCGGGATCACCGGTGTGGTCACCACGGGGATCGAGACGGCGTCGGGAATCGGGATGTCGACCTGCGGCCGCGGCGCGGCGTAGGCCGGCACCGTGAAGAACTGCGCGCGCATCCGCCCGCGCCCGCCGCCGCCGCCGCGCGCCCCCGGCCCGCCGCCGCCCTCCCCCAGGTACACGGCGCTTTGCCACAGAAAAATCGCGACGATCGCGCCGTGGATCGCGAGCGAGACGAGCGTCCCCGGCCCGCGGCGCTCGCGCGACAGCGTGAGGCGCCCGGTGGCAATCGATTGAGGGACGGGGGTGGCAAGCATCGCTCGTTATACCCTACACAAAGCGGCCGGGAAACGCACGAGGGGCACGGTTGCCCGTGCCCCTACGTCGCGCCGACCCAGCCCGATTCGGGCGCTAATGCGCTGCTGCCGCCTTGTCTGCCGGGGTGAACCCGATCACCTGGACGCCCGCGCCGTGGGCGATGTCCATCGCCGCCACCACTTCACCGTACTTCCGGTTCGGCGCCGACTTGATGAACATCAGCTTCTGCGGCCGGTTGTCGAAGATCTGGTGCAGCGTGGCGTCGAGCTGGGTCAGGGTCGTCGGCTGCTTGTTCACCGCGTAGCCGCCGTCGGGGGTCAGCTCCAGCACGATCTGGTCGCTCTGCTGCGGCTTCTTCTGTTGCGCCGGCTGCTCCGGCGGCACTTGCACGTCGAAGTCGCGCCGCGACAGGGGCAGCGTGATCATGAAGATGATCAGCAGCACCAGCAGCACGTCGATCATCGGTGTGACGTTGATATCGTGGCTGAGACCGCCGCTGTCGCCACCCGCCGCCATGGCCATAGGTCAGTGCCCCGGGCGGATGGGTTTTTGCTCGGCGATGGCCCCGAGCACGCGGACGCCCGCGTGCCGGGCGATTTCGACCGCTTCCTGGACGCGCGCCATCTGCACGTCCTGGTCGACCTTGAGATACAGAATCTTGTCCTTGGTGCGCGCGGCGTAGAGCGCGGCGAGCCGGCCCGGCAGATTCTCGTCCGTGATCTGCCGCATGCCCTCGCCCACGTCGATGAAGTACTGGCCTTTGTAGTCGATGCCGAGGCGGATTTCGTCCGGCTCCTCGGAGGCTTTCTGGGCATTGTCGGCGCGCGGCACGGTGGCGGTGAAGCCCGCCATGATGGCCGGCGTCACGATCATGAAAATGATCAGCAGCACCAGCATCACGTCGATCATCGGCGTGACGTTGATGTCCGCGCGGACCGCGGCCTTGCTGCTAGCGGCTGATAGGGCCACTGCTCTGCGACGCCTTCTGCGTCTGGAATTCCTTGGTGAAGATCGAGCGGCCGAATTCCGAGCCGACGCTCTTGATCAGATAGTCGATCAGCTCCTTGGACGTGTACGTCATCTCCACCGTCATGAAATCGATCTTGGTGGTGAAGTAGTTGTACAGCCACACCGCCGGGATCGCGACGATCAGACCGAACGCGGTGGTGATGAGCGCTTCGGCCACGCCGCCCGTGATCGAGGCGAGGTTGCCACCGCCGCCCGAGGCCGCCATCGCCTGGAAGGCGGTGACGATACCCATCGTGGTGCCGAGCAGGCCGACGAACGGCGCCGTGGCGCCCGTCGTCGCGAGAATGCCGAGGCCGCGCTTCAGCTCCGAGGTGATGATCAGCATCTGGCGCTCCACCGCCCGCTCGGCCGAGTTGATGTCGGCGGCGGTGATGGTCGCGCGGTCACGCAGCAGGGGCTTCACTTCCGACAGCGCCTCGCCGAGCACGCGCGCCACGTGCGACAGCTTCTGCTTCTCGGCGAGCTTGATCGCGGCGTCCATTTGTTCTTCCTGCAGGAAGCGCGAGAACTCGGGAGCGAATTTCTTCGTCTCCTTGATCGCCTTCCGCAGGGCGAAGTGTTTCTTGAACGTCACGCTCCACGACCACAGCGACATGCCGAGGAGCAGGACGACGATGAACTTCGCGAACAACCCCATTGTCTGCCACAGTTCGACGAGACTCATTGCGACTCCTCTGGGCTAGTGCGTACTCGCATTGAAATCGTAGGGCAGCTGGATCAGCACGCGCACGGCGCGGCCGTGCACGCGGGCGGGACGGAACACGCTGCGGCGCAGCGCGTCGATCACGCCGGGATTGAAGCCCGGGTTGGGCGACGACAGAATCTTGATGGAATTGTTCTCGATGTGGCCGGTCGTGTCGATCACGGCCTGCACCATCACCCGCCCCTTGATCCCCGCCTGCAGCAACAGCTGCGGGAACGCCGGCTTGGGACCGGCCAACATCTCGGGCTGCTCTTCGACGATGGCGCTGGTGTAGAGCGCGTCGGAGTTCGGCACGACGCCGTTCGCCACGCCGCCCTCGACGCCCGTGCCCGTGTAGTCCTTGGGGTCGAAATGCTCCGTCAGGTTGATCTGGGGGATGCTGGTCGGGATGATGTCCGGGGCCACCACGGTCTGGAAGCCCTTGAGCGGCACGTCCGGCATGATCACCTGCTGCTCGGGCGGCTTCTGCTCCTGTTGCTGATTGATGAACACGTTGAGCGTGTCGAGCAGGACCTTCTGGTCGGCCTGGCTCGCGCCCAGGGTCGCGTACGCGGCGGCCCCGATCAGGGCCGAGTGGATCACCAGGGAGAAGAACCCCACGCCGAAAAGCTTCTTCTTGTCGGGCTTGCGGCCGGATTCGATCAGATTGTCGAACACGTGACCACGCTCCTGTGCGTTGCTACGGAGATACTACCAAAGCGACCTAAGCCGCTAGTGGCGTGAAGATTACAAAACGATAACAACCGAATCATGGTCGCAGAGTGAATTGCAGCGGGACGTTCACCAAGACGCGCACCGCCCGCCCGTGCACCCGCCCCGGCCGGAACAGCGCCCGCCGCACGCAGTCGAGCGCCGGGCCATCAAAGCCGGGATTGGGGGTGTTTACCACACGCAACGATGCGGGTTCGGCACGACCTATAGTGTCGACGACGGCCTGCACCGTAACCACACCCTGAATGCCGGCCAGGCGCAACAGGGACGGGTAGACCGGCACGGGGGCCGACAGCAACATCGGCGGCTCGTCGGTCAACGTCGGGTCGAAGACGGCAGAATCCGCATCGCCCCAGACGGTTGGCCCCAAGCCGCCAGGCCCCGGAGTCGGTATCCAGGTCTCGGGAGACGACGGAAACCCAGGCAGCTCGGGAATTCCCGGAATGTCGGGAAGGTCGACCGGCCCGATCAGCGGAGCGGCGAGACGATCGACCCCTCCCGCCGGCCCGGCCGTGGGCATCGCCCACACCGAATCGGGCAGGATCACGATGGGTGGCGTGTCGGAACCCGCGTGCGCTCCGGCGATCGCCGCAGCCACGACACCGGCATGCACCATGATAGAGACGACACCCGCAATCGAGCGATGCTCCTGCAGCGCGAACATCCTGGCCTCCCTGTGAGGTTCAGGATGATGCTACCGCGCTGAGCTTACCGGCCGATGGACCCGAGATGACAGAGGGATAACGTCGGCGTGAGGAGTCAGGCCTTCGGCAGCGACACCGTGAACACCGTCCCCCGCCCCGGCCGGCTCTGCACCTCGATGCTCCCCCCATGCGCTTGGGCGATCCACTTGCAGATGGCGAGTCCCAGCCCGGCTCCCGGCCGCTCCCCGGTGCGGGTCCGGGCGGTGTCGGCGCGGTAAAACCGGTCGAAAATGTGGGGCAAATCGCCCGGCGCGATGCCGATCCCGGTGTCCGCCACGGCGAGCGTGATGCGGCCGTTCTCATGCCCCAGGCGCACGCTCACCCGCCCGCCGCGCGGCGTGTACTTCATGGCGTTGGTGAGCAGGTTGAGCAACAACTGGCGCATGCGACTGCGGTCCATGTCGAACACCAACGGCTCGGGCGGCACCGCGATCTCGATGGTGACGCCCGCCTGCTCCGCCAACAGCTCGCCGGTCTCGCGCGCTTCTTCCACGATGACCCGCAGGTCCACCGGCTCACGATGCAGCGGCGCCCGGCCCTCGTCCACCCGCGCCAGCGTCAACAGCGCGTCAACCAGCTCGGTCATCCGGTTGAGCTCCTGCAGCGCCTCCTCGAGCCACGGCAGGGAGTCGGGCGGCAGGGCGGGCGTGGCGAGCGCGCGCTCCAGCCCCGCGCGCATGACGGTGAGCGGCGTTTTCAGCTCGTGGCTCGCGTCCGCCGTGAAGCGGCGCAAGGCGCTGAAGCTGCGCTCCAGGCGGCCCATCATCTCGTTCAGCGTCTGCGCCAGGCGGCCGAGCTCGTCCTCGATCATCGGCTTGGCCAGCCGGCGATGCAGGCTCGTCCCGTCGGCGATCTCGCGCACTTCCGTGATGATCAGACCGAGCGGCTCGAGCGCGCGCCCCGCGATCCACGAGCCCACGAGCACCGCCGCGAGCACGACCAGCGGCAAAACCAGCAGCACCGTCGTGAGGACCTGCCGCGGGCCCAGCTCCGCCGCGGCGGGGTCCGCGCCCGCCAGTAACCCGCCGAATTGCGCGCCGGCATCGGTGAGCGGCCGGATCAGATAGCGCACGGTCGGCCCGTCCGGATCGATGCGCACCGCGCCGCTCCGCGGTCCCGGGGGCGGGGCCGCCACCAGCCGGCGCAGCTGCTCGAATTCGTCGAAGGTGAGAGCGCGGGCGTCGGGTGAGGCGAAGAGCACGCGGCCGCTGGAGTGCGTGATGATGAGAAACCCGGGGACTGCCTCGAGCGTGGCGGCGATTTCCTGCGTCAGGATCGGCCGGCCCTGGGCGTCCTGGCGGACCAGTATGCCGCCGGTGCGGCCGATCTCCATCAGAATGCCCGCCGTGAGGTCGGACTCCGACTTGACCCGCGCGTCGAGCTCGTCGAACGACGCCCGCCGCCGCGCGGCATACAGCAACGTCGCGAACACGGCGAGGGTGAGCGTGAGCGCGGTGGCGTACCACGCGGTCAGCCGCCCGCGGATCGTCTGCATCTCAGGCCTTCACCACGTACCCCACGCCCCGCACCGTGTGGATCACCTTGGGCTCGCGGCCGTGGTCGAGCTTCTTGCGCAGGCGGTTGATCACCACGTCGACGATGTTGGTGCCGGGATCGAAGTGATAATCCCAGGCGTACTCCGTGATCAGCGTGCGCGACATCACCCGCCCGTGGTGGCGCAGCAGGTACTCGAGAACGGCGTATTCTTTGGGGGTCAGGTCCACCAGCTCGCCGCCGCGCCGCACTTCGCGGCTGGCGGTGTCGAGCTCCAGGTCGGCGAGCTTGAGCACGGGGGCGGCGATCGCTTTGGGACGGCGCCCCAGCGCTTCCACGCGCGCCAACAGCTCCTCGAACGCGAACGGCTTGGTGACGTAGTCGTCGGCGCCGGTGCGCAGCGCCTGGACCTTGGTGTCGACGGACTCCTGCGCCGTGAGCACCAGAATCGGCTCGGTGAAGCCGCGGTCGCGCAGGGTGCGCAGGACTTCCAGACCGCCGATCTTGGGGAGCCGCAGGTCGAGCACCACGAGGTCGTAATGGCCCTCGGCCGCGTGCCGCAGTCCCTCCTCGCCGTCGGCCGCCAGATCCGCGGTGTAGCGTGCCTCGGTGAGCCCGCGCTGCACGTACTGCCCGACGGTCTTGTCGTCCTCGATGACGAGAATCTTCATCCGACGGGAAGGTACACCTTGAAGTCGCTGCCCACGCCCACTTGCGACTCCACTTCGATCCGTCCGCGGTGATCGGCGATGATCCCGTAGCAGATCGAGAGCCCCAGGCCGGTGCCGCGGCCCTGCGGCTTGGTGGTGTAGAACGGCTCGAAGATCTTGGTGAGCTCTTCCTGCCCGATGCCGGCGCCGGTGTCGATGAACTCGATCAACACCTCATCGGCGCGATCCGGGTTGACGCTGGACCGCACCGTGAGCGTGCCGCGCGAGTTCATCGCGTCCATCGCGTTCAACATCAGCGCCATGAAGCTCTGGATCAGCCGCTCCGGGTCGCCGGCCACGCGCGGCAGGTTGGGTCCGAACTTGCGCTCCACCGACAGCCGCTTGAAGCGCTCGTGATGCTTCAGCAGGAACAGCGTCTGCTCGAGCAGCTCGTTCACGTCGAGCGGCCGCTTGTCGCGCGCCTTGGGCCGGGAAAAATCGAGCAGGCTCTCGACGATGCGCTGGCAGCGCTGCACTTCCTTCTCGATGATCTCGAGATACTCCTCGCGCGCCTGGCGCGCCGGCTTGGCGACGTCTTCGTTCTGCCGGTGCAGCGCCTCGGAGCACGCCAGGATGGTGGCGAGCGGATTGTTGATCTCGTGCATCACGCCGGCGGCGAGCTGGCCCACCGCCGCGAGCTTCTCGGTCTGGGCCAGGCGGTGCTGCGCCATGCGCCACTCGGTCACATCTTCGCCGATGGTGATCACGTGCGAGATGTCGTCGCCCTCGAGACGCATCGGAATCTTGGTGATCCGATAGAAGCGGGCGTCGCCCGAGACCTGCGACTCGGTCTCCATCTGCTGAATCTCGCCGGACTCGAACACGCGGTCGAACTCGCCCTTCAACAAGTCGCGGGGCTGGCGGTCGAGCACCTCGAACACTTCCCGCCCCAGCGCGTCCTCGCGCGACACGCCCTGCGTGCCGGTCTCGCGTTTGCGGTTCCAGGCGCGGATGCGGAAGGCGCGGTCGATCACGTACAGACCCACCGGCAGCGAATCGATGATGCGGGCGGCAAAGTTGCGCTGCGCCTGCACCTCGCGGGTGCGCAGCGCCACTTCGGAGGCGAGGTCCTGCGACAGCTCCGTGGAGGCGATCACGGGCGCCAGGATCTGCGCGACCACGACCACGACGTCGTGCGCCAGGCTGCCGTAGCGCGACACCGGGATTTCGACTTCGAGCAGCCCCAGCGGCTCGTCTTCGTGGATCAGCGGCAGGCGCATCACGACGCCCGTCGCCGTGTCTTCGCGCTGCGCGCCCGCCCGCATCCAGTCGGCGACCGTCGTCGGGGCGACGGCGGGCGAGGGCTCGTCGCCCTCGGTGGCCACCGCGGTGTAGCCGGCGCCGTCAGCCGCCCGCAGCCAGAGACGGCAACGCCGCAGCGTAAGGCCGCGGCGCAGGGCGTCGACGATGCCGGTGAGGGCTTGATCGGACCCCAGTCCCGACGCGAGGATCGTGGCGACCTCCGCCAGGACCCGTAGCCCGGGATGGTCGGTGTCGAGCGAGGGTGCGGCCATCGGCCGCTAAGCTAGGGATGCGCCGCGCGGCGCGCCAGCGGAGCCTCGAATCGCACGCCCAGAAAGGCGTGCATGTCCGTCGAGCGCCCGAAAAACACCGCGGGCCCGAGCATCAGACTGTACTGCATGCCGTCGCCGCTGCCGAAGCGCAGGCCCGGCAGCAGCGCCAGCGACGCCCACGACGAGCCTTGGGGCAGCGGCGAGTTGGAGCCGAGCCAGCCGCCCGCTTCGAGCGTCAAGTCGGCGCCGATTTGCGTCGGACTCTTCTCGTCGCCCAACTCGGCGATGAGCATCGAACCCGTCTTCAAGCCGAGCGTCACGCCCCCGATGAATCCCTTGGCGCCGCCGATGATCGCGCCCTCGTCGATGAATGAGCCGAACCGCGCGGTGGCGGTCATGCGGCGGAACGGACCCGCCGCAATGCGCCGCACCAATCCGATGTCGCCGCCCTCGATCTGCCAGCCGCCGCCCAGCGTCGCGGCGAGACCCAGCGTGAGGGCACTCTGCGCGGCCGCCGGCGTAGACAACACCACAGCGACGAGGGACATTGTGACGATGGATCGACGCACGTTTCTGCTCCTGACTGGTGCGGGTTCGGCAGCGCTCATCGGATCGCCCGACCGCCTCTCCGCCCGACCGCCCCGGACGGGCGGACGGGCGGGCGGTAAGCTCCGCTTCGAGCTCGACGATCAGCGTCGCTGGTCCCTGTGGTACCAGGGCGACGGCCCGCCCGTTCCGTTGGTCGCGGCGGCGGAGTTGGGCGCATGGGTCGGCGACCGCCTGGTGACGTTCGCCGAGTTGCAAGATATCACCGTTGGGCACCAGGCCGCCGCCGGCGAGACCTTGCTGGTGCGCGGCCGATCGCAGGCGGCGGGCGTGTGGCTCGAGGCGCAGCTGACCACCGGCGAACCGGCGCCGGTGCCGCTCGCCACGCTGCGCTTCGCCGTCTATCCGGACCGCTATCTGCCCGCCGTCCGCGGCGTGCGCTTCTTCCAGAGTACCCCCGCCCAGATGCTTCCCGGCGGCGGCGACCTGGTCGCGCTGGTGAACGGCTACCACTCCTGGGACGCGTGCCGCATCGCGCATATCGCACCCGATACGGACTTCACGAGCCACGGCGTCCTCGGCTTGACCCGCGGCGGCGCGGGGCTCGGCCTCGCCTGGGACCCGGGCGAGCCGGGCGAAGCCAAGGTCACCTGCGCCGCTGGCGGGCTCGAGGCCGTGTCCGACTGGCTCCCCGCCCGGCCGCTGCGCGCCACGGGCGATGCGTCGGTGTTGCGCCTGGCCTATGACCCGGCCGGCGACGGCCTGTCGGCGCTGCGCGCGCTGTTCGCGCCGGCAGCCGACGTGGACCAGCAGCGCTTCGCGTCGCTCGCCGTGCCGGCGGGCTGGTGCTCGTGGTATGAGCTCTACGGCGGCGTGACCGAGGCGGACGTCCTCGCCAACCTCACCACGGCCGCCGCCACGTTCGACCGCCGCTTCTTCCGGCTGGTACAGCTGGACGACGGGTACCAGAAAGCGACGGGTGACTGGGACACCAACGCCAAGTTCCCGCACGGCCATCGCGCGCTCACCGATCAGATCCACGCCAAGGGATTCAAAGCGGGTCTGTGGGTGGCGCCGTTCGCCGTCACCGATACGTCGGGCGTCCCCGCCGCGCACCCGGACTGGCTCCTACAGAAAGACGGCCAACCGATCGTCTGGGACACGCGCGCCGACTGGGGCGGCAACGTTTATTCGCTCGACGGCGCGCATCCCGGCGTGCAGGCCTGGCTCGAGCAGCTTGGGCGGCGCGTGGCGCAGGACTGGGGCTACGACTACCTGAAGATCGATTTCCTGCTCTGGGCCACGGCCGGCGACTCCCACCACGGCGGCCTGACCCACGCCGAGGCGTACCGGGAGGGGCTGCGCGCAATCCGCGCGGGACTCGGGCCCGATGCGTTCCTGCTCGGCTGCGGCGCGCCGCTGCAGCACGCGGCGGGGCTGGTGGACGGCATGCGCATCGGCACCGACGTGGGCCCGAGCTGGTCGGGGCTGCAACCACCCGCGCGCGCCGCCGCGCTGCGCAGCTTTTATCACCGCGGCGCGTGGCTCAACGATCCCGATTGCCTGGTAGTACGCGCGCCGCTGAGCGACGGCGAAGCCCGCGCGTGGGCGGCGATCACCGCGCTGTCGGGCGGGCTGACGCTGTTCTCGGACAACCTGCCGAAGCTCGGCGCCGACCGACTGCGCTTGCTGCAACGCACCATACCGGTGGCCGCCGCGGCCGGACGGCCCGTCGGCACCGCGACCGCTGCGCCGGACGTGGCGCCGGCGCTCGTTGCCGGCGACCGCGCCGTGCCGATCACCGGCCCGTGGCGCTTCAAGACGGGGGACGCCTCAGGCTATGCCGATCCGGCGTTCGATGACGCGACGTGGGAGACGATCCCCGTGCCGGCCCAATGGGAGCAGGCTGGGCACGCGGGCTACGACGGCGTCGCGTGGTATCGCACGCGCTTCACCCTGCCGCGACTGCCGATCGAAGTGCGCATGGCCGGCGCCCCGCCCGTCCTCGAGCTGGGCAAGCTCGACGACGAGGACGAGACGTATCTCAACGGCGTACGGGTCGGCGCCACGAGCGGCTGGTCGGCCTATCGCCGGTATGCCGTCCCGCCCGACGCGCTGCGGTGGGGCGCGGAGAATACGCTCGCGGTGCGCGTCACCGACGGCGGCGGACCGGGTGGCTTCTGGAGCGTGCGCCGCGACCAACCGCCCGCCGCGTGGATCGCGGCCGGCGGTGAACGTTGGTGGACCGTCGCGCTCGTCAACTGGGACGACGCCCCGCGCGACGCGATGATGTCATTGAGCGCGCTCGGCCTGCCGTCGGGCAGTTACGACGTCTACGACGTGTGGCACGACGCCCCGCGCGCGCCCGTCCGCGATGCGGTGGCGGCGCTCATCGCACCCCACTCGTCCTGGCTCCTGGCGCTCCGTCCCAGCACCAGCCGCCCGCAGGTCATCGGCACCACGCGGCATCTGGTTCAAGGAGCCGTTGACGTCATGGGTGAATCGTGGGCCGCGACGACGCGGACGCTCAGCGCGAAAGCCACGAATCTCGATGGGCGAGACTATGCGATCACGATCAGCGTGCCGAAGGGTTGGCGGGCGACGGCGTGCGATGCAGATGCGACGTGTGAGATGAAAGAATTGGAGACGGGACATGTGGTGCTGCGATTTGCGGGGAGTGATGGGCGCGATATCAAATGGGCGGTGCGATTCAAGAGAGAATCGAGAGGAAAGTAACAACAGACGCCAGTTAAGTTCCCAGACGCCAAGTTGCCAGTGGTTACAAGCCGCAAGCCAGAAGTCTGATCCGACGCAGGCTGGCGACTGCTTCGCTGGCAACCACTCGAAACTTGGCGTCTGGGAACTCAACTGATCACTTCAATCCGCTTAGCTGTATTCCTTGTATGAAATATCGTTGCGCCACAAAAAACAAAACCACCAGCGGTAGTATCGCCGTAAGGGCGGCCGCCATCTGATACGGCCAATTCGTGTAATAGAGGCCGTGGAACGACGCGATGCCGACCTCGACCACCTGCATCGGCGTCGAGCGCGTCACGATCAAGGGCCACAAGAAGTTCTTCCACTGGTCCACGAAGGCGAAGACGGCGAGCGTCGCGAGCGCGGGCTTCGATAGCGGCAACGCTACGCGCCAGAAAATCGTCCACTCACCCGCCCCGTCGAGCCGCGCGGCGTCCTCCAGCTCGCGCGGAATGGTCAGGAAGAACT